>JBLHJZ010000118.1:0-10073 GCA_047619515.1 Saprospiraceae bacterium
TTATATATATACCCTAACCGTAATTCTTAATAATTTGTTTCAGTTTGACTGTTAAGAATTTCCTAAAATACAGATAAAGGTTATTTTTTTAAAGAAAAACAGTTATTCTCTGGCTTTCAGACGAACCTCCACATTTTTTAAATCTCCATTTCTATTGATCTTTAGGTTGACCTGGTCACCTACTTTCGCTCTTCCTACTAGCTCCTGTAATTCAGGAGACGATTTAACAGGTTTTCCGTCTACAGTGGTAATCACATCATTAGGCAATAATCCTGCATACTGCGCTGCACTACCATTTTCTACATTTTGTATCACCACTCCTTGTGTAATATCAAGACTAAGTTCTTCGGCAAGTTCATTATCTAAATCTGTGATGCCGATCCCCAGGTATCCTCGTTGGTAACTTCCATATTCAATAATATCATTGACAATTTTTTTCATAATATTAACCGGGATAGCGAAAGAATAACCAGCAAAGTAGCCAGTTTTGGTTGCGATTGCAGTATTGATACCCAACAATCGCCCTTGCACATCTACTAAAGCACCACCACTATTTCCTGGATTGACCGCTGCATCGGTTTGTATAAAGGACTCGATCGCTTCTCTGCCCGGAATGATATTGATATCTCTACCTTTTGCACTAATAATCCCTGCAGTTACAGTAGAAGTCAATTCCAAAGGATTTCCGACCGCTAATACCCATTGGCCAATTTTGGCATTATCAGAATCGGCATACGTTAACGTAGGGAGGCTATGTGCCTCTATTTTTAACACCGCTAAATCCGTACGGGGGTCAGTCCCTATGACTTTTGCCTGGTATTGTTTGTTATTTGAAAGCGTCACTATAAACTCGTCAGCAAATTCTACCACATGATTATTCGTCACGATATAACCATCTTCAGAAATGATAACCCCAGATCCTGTACCTTTTTTGGGTTGGTTGTAGGAATCGTCTCCAAAGAATCCCCGGAAAGGGTCATTGCTTTTCTGTTGCCTACGATTGGAGAGGTCTTTGCTCTCTGATGCTGTAATATGAACAACGACCGGCGTTACTTTTTCAGCAGGTTCTGTGAAATCAAATGGCACATTGGCGGTTCCTTTTGATAAGTTTAGATTACTGACTCCAACGGCTCGAGGTATTTGAAGATCATTAATAGAAGTGGAAGTATTGGTACTGATCAGATAAGTCCCACCTAAGGCAATCAATCCTCCGAAAATTCCGGCAATGATTAATGATACTAAATTCTTCATAAGATTAATAGGTTTTAAAAAAATTAAAGGATTATTTAGCCTGGCGATTAATGTACACATAACCATCGTGACATATTCCTTGTTTTTGCCCCCTAATATTTTAACAGCACGTTAACAATGTTTAAATTTGACCGAAAGTTTCACAAGCATGAATCATAGCCTCTGTAGATAAAAGAGCGCTGTTTGGATAAAAAAGTTGCTTATTGATGAATATGATTTTCTAAATAAAACTATCTTCGTGTCAGAATCTTTGATAATTATGAATAAACCCCTTCGAATTGAAGGATATATTGAAAAATTTTTAAAGCCAGAAACAGTGCTCGAAAAGGCTTTGTTGGACTCTTCTGAGTTTCAGGAAGGCCTGTTATGGGGAAAGCCTCGTTATGGACACCCCGAGGGGGAAGTCCTTTTTCACATCAAAGAAGTGCTTGATAATATAGAAAAGCTACCAGTCGATAAACCTACAAGAAGCAAACTTCGCCTCATCGCTTTTGTTCATGATATTTTCAAATATGCGGAAGATAAGGGTGGCAGTGACCGTGACTGGTCCAGGCATCATTCTGTTCTTGCCCGACAATTTATGGAAAACCATATCTCTGACCAGATAATTTTAGATGTTATTGAGTTGCATGATGAAGTCTATTATTGCTGGAGGCTCAAGATGTTGTACAACAAAGTAGAAGAAGGTAATGCCCGCCTGAAAGCATTTAAAGCACGTATCGGTGATAATATACAACTGTACTATCTCTTTTTTAAATGTGATACCCTAACAGGTGATAAGACGCAGTCACCACTATATTGGTTTGAAGTGAATACGACGGGTATTGAGATCGTTAATTTTTGAATTAATGCTTCCTTCTTCAAGAAAAAATAATTTTTTTTATTCCGGGAAACTTTTTCAACTAAATCAAGGTTGATTGGACTATCGGGTATTTCTATTAAAAATTATTTCTTCACCGGTACTAATATTTCTATCTTTATGTTATTGATGACGCAAAAGACCCAGGAAATGCAACATTACGAGCGAATTTTTGACGAAGAGTTTTATCCCCATGCGGATGCGCTATATAACTTTGCATATAACCTAAGCTATAATGAGGAAGATGCCAATGATTTGGTACAGGAGACGTATATGAAGGCTTTTCGGTTCATCGATAAATATCATGAAGGAACGAATGCCAAGGCATGGCTTTTTAAAATTCTGAAAAATGCTTTTATTAATCAGTATCGTAAAAAAAGTAAGCGCCCTTCACAAGTGGATTACGAAGAAGTGATCAACTTTCACGACCAGGAAGACAGCAATTACTCGGGCCATATTGACTTGAGGCAGGAGATTTATCAAAATATGATGGGAGACGAAGTGACTACCGCAGTCAACGGTCTTCCAGTAGATTTTAGAACAGTTATCTTGTTGTGTGATATTGAAGGTTTTTCCTACGAAGAAATATCCAAAATCATGGATATTCCGATCGGTACAGTTCGATCGAGATTGCATCGTTCTCGTAATATGCTTAAGGAAAAATTGAGAGATTATGCTTCAAACTATGGGTTTGAAGATAAAAGATTATAAAATTATTATTTAATCAAATTATTGATTTTGAATGCCGGATCCCGATAGCTTTACCAAGCTATCGGGATTACAGGGCTAAAGTAAGGGATATGATTACCAGGAAAAGAACGATCATCTTTTTTTTCGATTTTACCGGCTCTGATTCCATTCCTGGAACCCCGTCGGCTCCTGTTGTAATTTCCTGCTTTAATTATGGTGCATTTTATTTCAATTGTTAAAATTTTCACTAATGGGGAATCAAACTAATCATCAGGAACTCGTCACGAAAGTCAACATGTACCTTGACAATGAACTAAGTAAAGATGCAGAAATGGAACTCCTGAGAGAGATAAAGCACAACCCGGCTTATTTAGAAGTCTTAAGTAAAGAGCAATCCTTTAGAGAATTTATTAAGAGCAAAGTTCATCGTCGTAAAGTTTCTCCCGCACTGATCCAATCTATCAAAGACAAAATACGAGTCAATCCTTTTTAGCGATCTACTTTAAAAAGAACGCACAAGCCACCAACAAGCAATATTTTTTGATGTTTCCGAAGTAGACCGGAGCAGCAATCAGATTATACTGCGTTTTATGCTGATGAAGTGTCATTGGGAAATAAAACCCGGTATTTATATCAGTATAGCATTCAATGCCATACTGCCAGCGTTCCAAAGTTGCTTGTCATACCCTATTATCACAAAATAAATAGCCTTCAGAACCCTTTTTTTACTTCAAATACCTACTTTTGCAGTCGCAACAGATAATTTATAATGTTACTACTCAATTTATATCATTTCTTATAGCTATTCTACTTTATCTTCAAATCAATCTATGCTGGATTGAGCCCAAGGCTATTATTATCATTCAAAAAATTAAAAAATGTTAGATAAACTGGAAGCTATATACGAACGATATATCCGCCTCGAGGAACAACTATCCGATCCTCAGGTTACGGCTGATATGTCAAAATATAAAAAGGTAAGTAAAGAATATAAAGATCTTAAGGAATTGGTGGACGTCTACCAGTCTTATAAAAACTTGCTGGGGAATATTGAGACCTCTAGAGAAATGCTCAAAGAGGAAGATGAGGAAATGCGTGAAATGGCAAAAATAGAATTGGATGAATTGCTGCCCCGGCAAGAAGAAATGGAAGAGGAAATCAAAGAGCTGTTGATCCCTAAAGATCCGGAAGATTCAAAGGATGTTATTTTAGAAATTCGTTCGGGAACAGGGGGTGATGAAGCCAGTATTTTTGCTGGAGACCTTTATAGAATGTACACCAAATATTTTGAGTCTCAGGGTTGGAAGACGGAGGCCGTATCCATTAATGAAGGTACCGCTGGAGGATATAACAAAATTGTGCTCGAAATATTTGGCGAGGATGTCTACGGTAAATTGAAATTCGAATCGGGTGCTCATCGGGTGCAACGGGTTCCTAAAACGGAATCACAAGGTCGGGTACATACCTCCGCCGCGACGGTTGTAGTGATGCCTAAGTTTGAAATGGAAGATGTCAATATCAACAAGGCGGATTTAAAGACGGATACTTTTAGGGCTAGTGGAGCGGGCGGGCAACATGTCAATAAAACAGAATCAGGGGTTCGGTTTACCCACATTCCCACAGGGATGGTTTCGGAAAGTACCGATGGCCGTTCTCAACACAAAAACAGAGATATTGCTTTGCAGCGGCTTTATGTAAAAATATATGACGCACAAAGAGAGAAACATGATAATAAAGTTGCTGCTCATCGTAAATCCTTAGTTGGATCCGGAGATCGTTCCGGAAAAGTCAGAACCTATAATTATCCACAAAACAGGGTAACTGACCATCGGATCAACCTGACTTTATATAATCTCGATAAAATTGTAGCAGGAGATATCGAAGATATTATTAAGGCGCTTCAAGTAGCAGAAAATGCAGAGAAGATGAAAGAGGGGGAGGGGTAATTAAAAATAAGGGATTTAGGATTTAGGATTGAAGATTAACCTTGTCATTCCTAAATCCTAAATCTACAATTCTAAATTCCTAAAAGTCCATCCCTATAGAGAAATATAACCTCGGATCCTGAACAACTCTGGTCTCGATTCCGCGGGCATAATCCAGTCTTATAAAATATCCAAACAACATCGTTCGAATACCGGCACCATATCCTGCGACGATAGGGTCACGGAAGTAATTGACTTTGATGCTTACCGCAGGTGGATTGGAAAGATAAATAGTATTTAGCGGGCTATCTCTTGTAAAAGGCGAAAGTCCTTGCCATGCCGTTCCAACATCAAAAAAGCCAACTACCTGGAAATTTCTGATAAAAGAAGAGCGAATGCGGCTGGAAAGATATTTGAAAATCGGTACGCGGAGTTCGGTATTGATCAAAGCAAAGTTATTACCATTCCGGATATTATACTTGAAGCCCCGAAGATTACTGGCCAGGGTTTGATAAGCAAATTCTCCTTGTCCAGGGAAAGGAATATCGTTATTAAAACTTTGAAGCAACCAATTGTCGACGCCACCAAGAAAATAGAGAATCTTTTCAGAACCAAAAGAAGAAGCTCCTGCAGCTCTCACTGCCAGAATAGAATGTTTGTCCAACCGCTGGTAATGCCTGGCATCAAAACCTATCACCGTCATAAAACCTTTACCAACGCTAAATTTTACATTATCCAATAGGTCAAGCTGGAATCTTTTGGTTGATTCTATATATACTTTGTATCGTGTACCATGTTTGATATTGATCGCAATATCAAGGGTGTTATCAAAAATATATTCTACCTTCAGACCGAACCTTTGTTGGTTATAGGTCGGTGTATTTAGCGCATTTTGATCTGTAGCTAATAAATAAGACTTATCAAAACGGAGCGTACCCGTTGCCCGAAAACTTCTAAAAATATCTAATGGATAACTCACCTGCATCTGTCCAAGGAAAATAGTTTCTTTGGAACGTTGAGGGATAATTGGGTTATTATCGTCCAGGGTGAAAGCCAGATTACGGCGATAGAGTGCATATCTTTTATCCAGGCGTTTCTTCTTATCATCAAAAAACATAAAGTATTCTGCGCCATTGAAAGTAGTGGGTATCCTGATACCCATCTCAAACTGATAATCTTCAAAAAGATCTTTAAAGTTTGCTTTCAAAAGGATACCCGGAGGTGGATAACTATAAGCTTCACGGGTTCCGGCATAGCTATCCAAGCCTCCAAAAAGCAAGCTGTTATCCAATTGCGTAGTCACAAAATCAGTTCTGAACTTAAGCCCATAAGGAGTAATCCTTGATGGATTAAAGCGTACAATTTTAGACTCAAACGGAACCGAGGTGGTCGTATAATCCACAACCTCCGCTGCTGAAGTCGTTGGAAACTGAATAGAAACACTACCATTTTCCTCTTCAACTTTTACCTGCGCAACTGGTTCTTGGTGGTCAAATTCACTTTGAAATAAATAATTGTCAATATCTATTTCTTCTGTATCTTTTACAGGAGGAGGAACCTTGGAAATATCCGTCGGTTCTTTTTCGACCTGAATAACCGTATTAGTCGCTGATACACTACTCTTTTTTTTCTGCTGCCCGATTATATCGTCGTCCAGAAAGATAAACTGATGCTCCTGATAGTGAGTCACCCTGGGTGTCACGACGGTGTCAGGGTTGATCGGCATTATATAAAACCCATAGCTATTCTCTTTGAAAAAGCTTTGGACTAACTTTCCGGTCCTTGGAGAAGTGTGTTGTGTTACCACATTTCTATCATAATTACTCCCATTATGATTGATTGACCGCTGCTTAATTATGGCTTGTATAATAATGGTATCGATCAGGGTCGAATCCAGATTTGTCAAAGAGGAGTCTTGATGAAGTATAATCTCCGTTCCATCGTTGAGGCTTATAATTTGTTCATAATAAGCAATATAGTCTTCAAGAAACCCAAACTGCCGGTTGTTGATACCGCTCTGATCAGAAAGGAAAGAAAACCAGGTAGAATCTACCGCTGCTGCTTGTCGTTCGTTGGCATAAGGGGTATTGGTAACCCTGACTAACTCCGTGGATTTATTTTCGAGGTCGTAAAAGAAGATATCAAAATTATTAAGCGGTAAGATCGTATCCATCCTCAATTGCCGAATCATTACATCGTCGCGGTTGGAGGAAAAGAGCAGGCCTTTTTTATTGCGGATTTTTACAAAAGTAGCATCTAAATCATCGTAAAAATCATTGGTGATTCTTTGCGATTGGCGAGTGGTAGGGTAATAAAGGAAGATATCCGAAAACCCTCGAACGGTAGCTGAAAATACCATCTGTCCCGGATTAACATAGTCCATACTATACACTCTTTGGTATTGGGGATCCAAGTCTTCCGTAGTTTTTTCATTACTATTAATATCGTAAACTAATAATTTGATTACATCGCGCCTTTCATAAATGACAGCCAGTTCCATATTGTTTGGATTCCAGGCAAGTAATGGATATTCGTAATCAGTCGCCTGTAGAGGGTTTCTAAAACCATCTTTATGAATGACTTTTCGCTCTCCTGTCCGGATATCCTGTAGATAGACTTTGTATTTTCCAATCTCGTTGGCTACATAGATGATTTTCTTTCCATCCGGACTGATCTTAACCTGACTAAGCGGAAGGTTTCTTTTATTTTTTAATTTGACTTTCCTGCCATCCGGTTTTGTCATTAGCTTCGTTTCCACCTTATAGCGTTGGTTGAAATAATCAAACCAGTTCGCCGAAGTTCTTTTATAAGAAGTACCCAACACATATAGAAAGCCACTATCCGTACTCCTGTTGATACGCGTAAGGTATAAAAGATTTGAAACGGTGGATTGGCCATAATTCTGACTAATAAAATACCACATTGAATGACCGGCAAGCTTCGGATTGACTTCAGCAAAACTATTGAAATCTTTATATTTACCTTGTAACATCACGTCCCGGAGTTGATTGTCCAGTTCCGTGTCCCAGCTCCTGCCAATATAAGAAACCAGCCCTGATTTAAACCATTCCGGAAGGTTCATCATCACCGCATTTTGGACGATCTCCTGGAGATTAGATCCAAAAAGCATAGCGTTCATATAAACTTCAGCAATACCCTCCCGAACTTGTTGTCGAAGATTATTGTGATCTCCGTTGAAATAAACAAAGATTTTATTACCAACGATCTTTGTTTGTCCTCCTGTATTTATAAAAGCCTCTTCACTTCCGATATTACTCTGTTTAAGATCTGTAAGATCTGAATACACAATAATCTCAATCTTATCATTCAAGCGATGTTCGAGGATGTTCTGAATCTCATCATGATCCAGTTCAGCAAATTGTATTACCGAATGAGCAATATTCCTGCCTTCGCCATAGAAATAAGTCAAAAAGTTGACGCTTTCATACTGCAACCATTCTTCGAAATGATCATTGTATTGGACTCGATTTTTTCCGAATTCCACCTGTGACCCCTGACCAAAAAGGAAGGAAGTGCTGAAGAGAGAGAGTATAAGAGATAGTTTTAGTATATATCTAGCCATAAACTGAGATTGTTAGTCAAATTCTTAAAAGGATATAATTTAAACAAGCTATATGATCACTTGTTTAAAGATGACTTTTTTTATACAGATTGTCAACGAAAACCAATGGTAAGTGTATTTTTGCAGGCAGTTACTAAAAATTAAACGTAGAAACAATGACGCATGTTGCTAAATTAACCTTCAACCCTTTTCAGGAGAACACCTATATCGTATATGATGACACTAAAGAGTGTGTCATTTTTGACCCGGGAATGTACACTGATGAAGAAAGAAACCAACTTGGTGATTTTATTAAAGCGCATAAATTGAAACCTGTTCGGTTGATCAACACGCATTGTCATATTGACCATGTGTTCGGCAATAATTATGTCCACGAAAAATATAATTTGCCCCTTGAAATTCATAAAGGCGAACTTCCAGTACTGGAAGCGGTACCACAGGTATGCAAGATGTACGGTGTGCCTTATTCTGATCCGTCGCCAATGCCCGGTAGCTTTATCAAGGAAGGAGATATTATTGCTTTTGGTAATTCTACCCTGGAAGCTATTTTTACGCCCGGACACTCTCCCGCTAGTCTTTCTTTTTACTGTAAAGAATCTGCCTTTGTTATCGCTGGTGATGTTTTGTTCTATCAGAGTATTGGTCGTACCGATTTGCCAGGTGGTGATTTCGCTACGCTGATCGGAAGCATAAAGGATAAACTCTTTCCACTTGGCGATGAGGTGACTGCTCACCCTGGGCATGGGCCTGAAACCAAGATAGGTTATGAGCGCTTGAACAATCCGTTTCTACAGGAGTGAGAGGTGAGTTGGTGAGAGGTGTGTACTCGGAGTCCTCACCTCTCACCCATCACTACTCCCTCCTGAAATTACCTCTCCCTCCGGAAGCAATCTAAACGATTTTCGGTGATGCTCGCACGAACCGTGAAGCCTAATAGCATTTCGATGAGCTTTGGTTGGATAGCCTTTATTTTTTTTCCATTCGTATACTGGAAATTTTTGGGCTAGTTGCTTCATATATTCGTCACGATAGGTTTTGGCGAGCACAGAAGCTGCTGCGATAGAAAGATATTTTCCATCTCCTTTTATAATACAATGATAAGGGGTATCCTGATAGGGTAAAAATCGATTACCGTCAATGAGTAAAGAGGTGGGCTTGGTGATGAGTTGATCTAATGCCCGATGCATAGCACGAAAAGAGGACCAGAGGATATTGTACTTATCTATTTCGAAAGGGTCTAAACTACCAACAGCCCAGGCAATCGCTTCTTTTTCGATAATCGGTCGAAGAGCATCCCTTTGCTTTTCTGTGAGTTTTTTTGAATCATTGAGCAGATTATTCGAAAAGTCTTTAGGTAGTATAACCGCTGCTGCGAATACCGGGCCTGCGAGACAACCACGGCCAGCTTCATCGCATCCTGCTTCGATTTCATCTTTATGGAAATAGGGTAATAGCATCTTAGGCAAAAGTAGAAATTTATTTAAGATAGATAAATAGAAAGATTAGAGTCTTTCTAAAAATTATTGCCTGGTCTAAGTTTTAATAATCAAAAACTCCACGCGCCGGTTGAGTTGACGACCTTCTTCAGACTGGTTGGTGGCGACAGGATCGGTATTTCCGAAACCTTTATAACGGGTACGAGACCTGCTTATGCCATTTTCATTTAGAAATTCGACCACCGCTTTAGCTCTCTTTCGGGAAAGGTACATATTATAATTATCTTCTCCCATGCTGTCGGTATGTCCCCGTATCTCAATGACCATAC
>JBLHJZ010000119.1:0-10054 GCA_047619515.1 Saprospiraceae bacterium
GATGACCTGGATGACCTGGAGGCAGTCAACTATGATGCAGAATTTGCCATTCCCCTTTTTTCAGGTACCGCGTCTTTCAACGATGTATTGAAGAATTTTGATGAAGATACGTATATTACTATCCTCCCGGATGGATTGATCCAACTAAATTATAAAGGAAACGTAGTGGCAAAATCCAGTACCGATATTTTTGAAGGCTTTCCAGTTCTCCCTTTTCTGGTAATTGACACGGTAGTCGGTATTGGGTTCAATGTCCCTGGTAGCATTGACATAGACCTGGCTGTTTTGAAACAAGGAACCGTAGAATGGGGGTATCAAATGAAACATGGAGAAGAGCTTATTGTAAAAGTTTCTATACCGAATGCCATAAAAGATGGACAAATATTTGAAAAAGTGAAAGGACATATTGCCGCTGCAGAATTTTTTATACAACCACCGATTGATATGACCGGGTATACACTCTTTCCTACCAACGACAGTATTTTTATAAGGTATCAGGCTTACCGCCCTGATGTCGGATATGCGGATACCCTGACTAATTTTGTTATGATATTCAAGGATTTTGAAGCTTCTTATGTAGAAGGATACCTTGGAAATGACTTGTATGAGCTTCCCCGTGATACGATTGAGATTGATTTTTTTGAAAACTGGACAAGAGGGGATATTTATTTTGCAGAACCCACCATTTTAATTGGTGTTGAAAATTCTTTTGGATTTCCGGTAAGATCAAAAACAAATATATTGTCTATTTTGACGGTAGGTGGAGATTCCATAGGTCTGGAAAGTTCTTTTATTGAAAGTGGGATTGATTTTGCTTATCCATCATTGGATGAGGTCGGTCAGGCTAAGGCCACTAATTTTTATTTTGATCACGAAAACTCGAATATCACTGAAATAATAGGTGCCGGGCCGGTATCTGTAGATTATGATTTAGATGCGATCCCCAACCCTGATTCGGATACAACGATCAGAGGCTTTTTGACGGACTCCAGTTTTTTCAAGGTACAGGTAGAAGTAAATCTTCCAATTTATGGAACAGCAATTGGTTTCGAAGCGCGGGATACTTTTAGTGTTGATTTTAGCGAGTATGAAGATGCAGACCATGTCGAGTTTAAACTGATTGCAGATAACGGGATTCCGGTAGAAGTAGGTTTGCAGGCTTACTTCGCTGATCGCGACGGTAACGTATTGGATTCTCTATTTATTCCTGCTGATGTCATTATGGAAGCTGCACCTGTTGATGGCGGCGGCTTGGTGACCAGTAGAGTAGAAAAAACAACCTACGCCACTATCAATAATGAGCGGTTTCAAAAGATCAAGGCAGCAAAAAATATTTTTCTCAATGCCTCTTTTTCTACGACCAATAATGGAATTGATGAAGTTAAAATCTTTTCCGACCAGAATGTTGCGTTTCGAATGGGTATGAAAATTGGTATTAAGAAGTAATGAGAAAAGAAGTGTGTGTCTGAAATGCGACAACACTTATCAAAAAAACTAAACAATAATTAAAATGCTGAGAAAATTTTTCTTCGTTTTTTTCTTTGCCAGTACTTTGTACTCTCTTTCGGCACAACAAGAATTGAGTCTTCATTTTTTAAGGGATACCTGGCAATCGAGCAAGACTAATCCGGCATTTATGACGGATTTTAAAGTACACTATGGACTGCCCAACTTATATTTTAACATTACTCATACCGGCCCTTCCTACAATGAATTAGTCGTGACGAGCACCAATGGTGAAAATGTACTGGATGTTAGTGCAATATTAAATACACTTTCTGAAAACAATCAACTTTTTACAAGCTTTGAGGTAGAGACGACCAGCGTATCTTTTGGGATTAAAAATATGCGGTTCAGTTTTAATCATGCATTAAAGTTTAATGCCTTTCTTGATTATCCCAAAGATTTGGTGGAGCTGGCCTGGAATGGCAATTCGCAATTCATAGGAGAAACTATAAAATTTGGTCCGGACTTTCAGGCTTTTGCCTATAATGAATTTGGACTGGGAGCAGCGATGAAGTTTTTAAACGTATCTGCTGGACTGCGGTTGAAAATCCTTACCGGGATTGGTGATGTATCTACTGAACGTACAGCGGCAAGCTTGTATACCGATCCTGATATCTATCAACTGACATTCGATACGGATTATAGATTAAATTCCTCTTCGTTTTTGGCCTATGATGGCGATGGAGAATTTTCACTCGATTTTGGTGAATTTTCTTTTGACCGGATAACGTCACCCAATATTGGGTTTGCGGTTGATCTTGGTGCTTCGATCCAGCTTAAAAAATTAGAGATCTCTGCGTCTATCATTGATCTTGGGGGGATTAAATGGAATGAAAATATCAGTAACTACACTAGCCAGGGTTCTTATACTTATGATGGGCTGGATATTTCTGATATCATAAACGATGACGATGTTTCTTTTGAAGAAACCTTAGATACTTTGACGGATATTTTTGATTTTCAGGAGTCTTCCGAATCCTATTCCACGATGCTTCCGACTAAGATTTACCTAAGTGGTACCTATAAAGTAAACGATTTATTTAAAGTCGGCGGCTTGTTTTATTCGGAAGTATATCGTGGTACGGTGTTTCCAGCTTTTGCAGCAAGTGCTTCCGTAAATCTTGGAAAAGTGTTTTCAGTTGGAGCGGTATATGCTATTCGAAATAAGACATACGACAACGTCGGCTTGAATGCCACCCTAAAACTAGGGCCAGTACAAATCTTCGCAGTTACGGATAATATTGTCGCTGCTTTTCAGCCATATGATAGCAGAAATGTGAATGCAAGAATAGGGTTAAATATGGTGTTTAATAAAAAGAAATAAAAGAATTGGGTCTGATGATTTAGCGAAAAATAATTGCTGAATCATCAGACCAAATACACTCCAAGACCTCACTCACTCACTTCTCACCCCTGTAATTCACTCCTGACTCCTGATTATCATTCCACCATCCCTGTCTTATGCAATATCGGCAACTGACCACCATAAGCTTTAGTGATATTTTCAGGCGTAAAAGTAGTAGCGGTATCTCCATAAGCTATTAAGCGCTGATTCAATAAAATTACTTTGTCAAAGTAATTTACGACAGTAGAAAGGTCATGGTGAACGACCAACAAAGTCTTTCCCGCATCTGCTAAGCTTTTTAGGATTTGAATGATTTTTTCTTCCGTAGTTACATCAATGCCTACAAAAGGTTCATCTAATAGAAATATCTCCGCCCTTTGACAAAGTGCTCTGGCAAGAAAGACCCTTTGTTGCTGACCACCTGAAAGCTCTCCGATTTGCCGGTTCTTAAAATGTGTCATGCCCGTTTCTTCTAAAGCACTCATGGCGATTGCTTTGTCTTCTTTTGATAACCAGCTGAAAACTTTTTTGTGAGGATATCTTCCCATCAATACGATATCATAAACGGTAGCGGGGAAATTCCAGTCCACGTCGTTCTTTTGGGGGACATAAACGACTTCTTTTCGCTGTGACTTGATGTCTTTTCCATTGATTAAAATAGTTCCGGTATTGATTTCAATAAGACCTAGAATAGCTTTGAACAGCGTAGATTTTCCTGCACCGTTGGGGCCTACAACACCATGGATTTTTCCGGAATCCAGGGTTAAAAAGATATTGGTTAGCGCTCTTTTTTTTTCGTAAGAAACAGACAGGCCTTTTATTTCAATTGAAAACATTTGCTTTAATTTTTATTAAGTTTTACAACAACAAGCCAAAATCCACCTATAAATAAAATGATAATCAAACCATATAACCAATAACCACTAAGTGGATTCTGATCTCCTTTGGTTGATTCTTCAGAATTGTTTTGCTGAAGCAGCCCTGCTACAATGGTATCCGTATTATGCCTCATCATGTCAATGTAGGTAGGCGCTTCGCTATCTTTTTCTCCAATAGAATCGGCAAAAAGTTTTCCTCCGATGACAATATGATTATCCTTAGCTAGTTGCTCCAGTAGCTTGGGATTGATTGTGCTTTCAATAAATACGGCAGGCACTTTGCTGTCTCTGATGACATTATTGATTCTTATTACGTCCGAAGTCTGTGCCTGCGCATCTGTAGATATGCCTAATATCGCTTCCAGTCTGATTCCATAATGTCTTCCAAAATATTGGAATGCATCATGAGAGGTAATCAGAATCCTTTTTCCTTCAGGGATAGATTTTATTTTTGCCAGGATATATGCGTCTAAGTCTTTCAGTTGCAAGAGGTAGCTTTCGTAATTGCTTTCAAAAATTTCTTTGTGCTGAGGGAGAAGTTCAATAAAGGCGTTTTTGATATTTTCTATATACTTGTAGCCATTGTTTACACTCATCCAGGCATGAGGATCCGAGGCGTTGTGATAGACCGAACTTTGGATTGGAGTGATTCCTTCCGTTACTCTTACTGTTTTGGCCTTTGTTCCTGAATTTTCTATCAGCTCATCCAGCCAACCTTCGAAAGTAAGGCCGTTCTTGAGTACTAATTGTGCGGCAGTCACTTTTTTTACATCTCCGGGAGTCGGTTCATAGATATGTGGATCTCCACCAATAGGGACAATACATTGGATATCAAAATAATCTCCACCGATATTTTGGGCCATATCCCAAATCATAGATGCCGTTGCTACTACCTTGGGTTTGTCCTGACTGTATCCTGTATAAAGGCATAGTAAAAATAGAAATGTGAGGAAGGTTGTTTTCATGTTTTTAAGACTTTTGAACAAAAATATTTTTACTGACCTTGAAGGAAATGATATGCTCTATCGTATCATTGATTTTGATTTTAGTGGAACCGTCATATTCTATATGTTCTAATACTTGTATTGGTGTTCCCAGGATTAGGCCTATCTGATCTAGGTATTGCAAAAATGGAGTTGAATGCTCTTTTACCCCGACGATGATAGCTAATCCTTCTACTTTGATGTCTTTCATGGAGGTTTGGTGCCGGAAAGCAAAATTACCCTCTTTATCAGGGATAGGATCTCCATGGGGATCAAATTTTGGATGTTCGAGGAAAGCATCCAATCGGTTGATTAGTTCATTGGATTGGATATGTTCCATTTCTTCGGCGATATCGTGGACTTCATCCCAGGAAAAATTAAGTTTATCTACCAGAAATACTTCCCAAAGGCGATGTTTACGTATCAGGGAAGTGGCAGTGCTATTACCTGTAGTAGTCAAGGTCACTCCTTTGTATTTCTCGTAATGAATCAATTTTTTTTCAGATAGGCGCTTAAGCATATCCGTCACAGAGGCAGCGCTGGTGCTTATCTCTTTCGAAATGGCATTTGTACTGGCTGACTTTTCCCCTTTTTCAAGGAGCTTGAAAATGGCTTTTAAATAATTCTCTTCTGTATGGGAAAGCATAATCTTAAGTTCTGATTTTGAGCATTTACTTATGAATTCGGCGACTATCCTTTTTCAGCCAATTATTATTAATATCTTCACAAAGGTACAAATATTTTAGACTAGTCTAAATTTTTTATTCGATAGATATAAAACGTATTTATAGCTCCCATTGTTGGCAAAGTAATTGATTAAATTTATAGTTAACTCATTCCTTATTTGAGTATCCGCTCTTCTCTCAATATTAAAATCTCTGGCTTATAGTGTTGCATAAAAGTTGATAGTACTATCAACTTAATTTCATAATGTAAGGATTGGGCATAATGATCGAAATATACAGGGATTTTGAAAGGTGGTTTATTGGAGATTACATGGCTGATACTTTGGATATATTCGAAAAATCCAAAATTCGAATAATTTTTAGATTCTCCTTGGTATCTATATTGAGTATTTTGATTAACCTTCCTCTAATGTTTTCAACACAAAAAGGAGCATTTGTCGTTACAAGCATAGCCTTTTTGTTTATGTGTTGTATTCCATTTTTATTGAAGGCTACCCAATCGATTAAAATTACAGGAAGCGTAATATTAAGCCTTTGCTTTTTTAGTCTGGTCAATATTTATTTTCTATTAAACAGGCCTGATCCAATGGGAGTAGGTGCCTGGTTTATTGCTATTATAATTATTGCCAGTTTTACTTTAGGTAAAAGGTGGGGTTTTTTCTTTCTTTCTTTATCAGCGATTACAATTATTGCCTTGGTTTTTTGTCAAATAAATGGCATACCCATATATCATCTTGATTATAATTTCAGTCCTTTAGAGAATGGAAAGGGTTTGATCGGAACACCAATTCGTGCGATGTTGCCAGTAGGTATTATCTATTTTGTTATCCTTGATTTTTTGAAGGCTAAAAATGCAACAGATTTTAAGATGCAGGAGATGCTAGCGGATCAACAGGCTTTAAATGAAAGAATAAGAACGAGCGAGACGAAGTATCGAAAGTTTATAGAAGATGCAGATGATTTGATTTATATGTTGGATGGATTTGGGCGATTTACTTATGTTAATCCCGCGTTTGAAAGAGTGGGAGGGTTTAACCTGGAAGAGCTAAAAGATAAAGGATTCAATTTTTTCGTAAAAGAAGAATATAAGCCTCTCTTGCATAAAGCACTTTACGAACAGGTAAAGGAACAAAAAGAGTTGTCTTATCATGAGTTTCCTATTTTAAATAAAGACAAGGGAGAAAGATGGATTGGACAAAAAATAAATATGACTTTCCAGGAAAAGGGGTTGGTCAAAGTAATTTGCATAGGTAGAGATATCACCCACGTAAAAATAACAGAACGGGCATTAATAAAAGCGAAGGAAGAAGCTATTAAAGCCTCAGAAGCCAAAGCAGATTTTTTATCATCGATGAGTCATGAAATTCGTACCCCTATGAATGCGGTTATCGGGATGACTCATTTACTCCTTCAGGAGAATCCCAGAGAGGATCAATACGAAAATTTAAACACCCTTAAATTTTCGGGAGAAAATCTTTTAATGATCATTAGTGATATTCTAGATTTTAGTAAAATTGAATCTGGAAAATTAACCCTCGAAAAAACCAGCTTTAGCCTGAGCTATCTTGTTGACTCCATTCATCATGCACTAAGCTCAAAAGCAGTAGATAACAACATAAAATTATTAAATAATTATGATTCGACAATCCCCGACTTTATTATAGGAGACTCTGTTAGGTTATATCAAATATTAAATAATCTGATAGGAAATGCGCTTAAATTTACGAAAGAAGGACACGTCATTATACAAACCACCCTTAGGAGAATAGAAAAAGAAGAGGTGAGTATTGACTTTTCTATTATAGATACAGGAATTGGAATTCTTAAGAAAAAGGTGAATCTGATTTTCGATAACTTTACACAAGCGAGTTCGAGCACCACCCGAGAATTTGGCGGTACCGGATTAGGACTTAGCATTACCAAAAAATTGTTGGAATTGCAGGGGAGTGAGATTAAAGTTAGCAGTGTTTTTGGGAAGGGATCCCATTTTTATTTCTCCCTAACTTTCAAAAAGAGTTATCAAAAGAAATTACCAGAGAATAATAGAAGCAAGAGCGTGCATCAATCTGTAGAAACAAGTTTGAAAGGCCTTAGTATTCTATTGGTGGAGGACAATAAGGTGAATCAACTCGTTGCCAGGAAATTTATTTCCAAATGGGGGGCAGATTTAAAAATTGCTGAAAATGGTGTACAGGCAATAGCGATGGTTGAAAAAGGACAATTCGATTTAGTTTTGATGGACTTACAAATGCCAGTCATGGGCGGTATGGAAGCAACGCAGAAAATCAGAAGCTTGGGAGGTAAATATAAAAACCTTCCTATCATTGCTTTAACGGCTTCTACCGTACTCGAAGTTCAGGATAATGCGATCAAAGCGGGTATGGATGATTTTATTACTAAGCCTTTTGATCCTAAGCTGCTATACAGCAAAATTAAAGCCCACATTGTATCTCTACCTATTGCTATCGTTGCTAAAAATCCTTAAATCCTATTTTACGGCTTACTAATAATGGCCTAAATCCATGGCAATCGTAAGAAGAGCTTAGCTTACAAAAGGTGATCGCTTCGCTTGTGAGGAAGTGATCGGCTACGCCTTGTGGAATCGCTTCGAAGCGGTTTCACAAGGCGTAGCCGATCACAAGGGTATAGCTCAATCACAAGCAAAGCGATCACCACTTTCAATTCAAGGAGTTCAAGTCAATTTTGTGTGCCATGGACCTAAGTCTTCTCTTTAGGGAATGATCTGAGCATTTTTGTATATTCGCTCTACTAATCAAAAATAGTAATGATGGATTTGGAAAAACTTAATGAGATAATCAGGGGGCGACGTGCTATTTTTCCCCCAATGTATGATGGAACGCCGATCTCCAGGGAGATTATCATGGCTGTTTTGGAAAATGCCAATTGGGCACCTACCCATAAGAATACAGAACCCTGGAGATTCAAGGTAATGGTGGGAGAGGCATTACAAAGACTGAGTGACTTTCTGGGTGAGTTTTATAAAATACATACTCCCGAAGATAAGTTCTCAAAAATAAAATACGAAAAGACGATAAAAAAACCACTCCAATGTGCTTGTGTTGTTGCAGTCTGTATGCAGAGAGACCCTGCGGAGAGCATACCAGAATGGGAAGAAATAGCTTCCGTATCCTGTGCCGTGCAAAATATGTGGCTGACCGCAACGGCTCATGGTGTGGGTGCTTATTGGAGTTCACCCAATTCAATTCACGCCGCTGAGGGTTTGTTAAATTTAAAAGAAGGAGAACGATGCCTTGGCTTTTTCTATATGGGCAATTATAAGGGTGAACAACTCCCGGGAAAGAGAACGCCTATCGCTTCAAAGGTGAGCTGGATAGAATAGAGTGCATTTTCAATAGTTGTTAAACTAATTACATCGTAAAGTAAGTGACGACCGATTTTAAAGTAGTCGGCAAAACCTGCCCGAATTCGCCATTCATGCGGGTTTACCCGTTACTAAAAACAGCTGGAATTCATTTTACACTGTACCAATACAGTTAAAAAAAATAAAAGGTTGATTACCAATCAATATTCACTAATTCCCTTCTTTCTTGCTAATCTTTCGTTTTTATCGGGAGACTAAATAGAAACATCGGCTACGGCAGATTGCGAAATTGTGAAAAAAGGTAGTCACAAAGGCCCAAAAGCACTTAAGACTCAATAAATAATAACCTATTACTTTGTGGCTAAAAGCCTTTGTGGCAAAAAAAGGAATCTTACGATTGCCATGAAATATCTGTCAGTCGGTTTGGTCAACATACAAAAATCCTGTACTTTTGCCCTCCGTGATTAAAAAAGATGCGTTTTGCAGCTACTCACGGAATTAAATTTTAATATTAATAACTCTATTTTTTAAACAAAACGATAAGATAAAATGGGTCAAACAATTATTTATATCATTCCTGTTTTTGGTGTTATAGCACTGCTATTCACTTTCTGGAAATCTTCAATGGTTTCAAAAGAAGAAGTCGGAACGGAGAAAATGGCAAGGATAGCCAAGAACATCTCCGATGGAGCAATGGCTTTCTTGAGAGCAGAGTATAAAGTATTATCAATATTCGTAATAGTAGTAGCTATATTAATGTTCTGGAGTGGAACGACTGAAGGGTCTTCTCCTTTAGTAGCGCTTTCTTTTATTCTCGGAGCGATCTGTTCTGCTTTAGCTGGATTCATCGGAATGAAAGTAGCAACGAAAGCAAATGTAAGAACAACTAATGCAGCTCGTACTAGTCTTGGAAAAGCACTTGAAGTTGCTTTTAGTGGAGGAGCGGTTATGGGAATGGGAGTTGTCGGCCTTGGTGTATTAGGTCTAGGTAGCTTATTCCTTTTTTATAGTGGAATGGATGGATGGAGTATTAATAAGGTAATTACAGTAATTACAGGTTTTTCTTTTGGAGCATCTTCTATAGCATTATTTGCAAGAGTAGGTGGAGGTATCTATACCAAAGCGGCAGATGTAGGAGCTGACCTTGTTGGAAAAGTTGAAGCGGGTATTCCTGAAGATCATCCTTTGAATCCGGCAACGATTGCCGATAACGTTGGTGACAACGTAGGTGATGTTGCAGGTATGGGAGCAGACCTTTTCGAATCTTATGTAGGGTCTATTATTGGTACGATGGTGTTAGGTGCAGCCTTTAT
>JBLHJZ010000120.1:0-10049 GCA_047619515.1 Saprospiraceae bacterium
GCCTTATCGTCAATAAACCGATCGCTGTAAGCGCTACTTTAACGTTCGGCCTTCCACTCGGTAATAATTCCGGAGGCAAGACCGGTAGGTTACAGACCGGTGACGGGGAGTTTAATCAATTATTGCAATTGGATGCCGGGGTAGGTTTTAAAGTCGGGAAATTAAATACTTATGCCAATATTTATGCAGGTGTCAACAATCGCTCAAATGGATTCTCCGATGAATTTCATTATGGTATCGAAACCGGAACTAGCTTATTCAAAGAAAAACTTAGCGTAACTGTTCGTTTGTTCGGCATCAAGTCTTTTAAAAATGGCGACTTAAATGATCAGATAAACAGCACCAGTATCTTTGCCAATAATAGCGAGCATCTTTCTTTTTCCCCTGAGTTCGCTTATAATATCAATAAGAGATGGGGTGTTTCGGCAACCCTTGGAACCGCCCTTTATGGCAGGATCATTTTTGCAAACCCTTCTTACTCGTTTGGGGTGTTTTTTAAGTTGTAAATGTAATTGCATTTGAATCTATGGGCAACGTGAGTGCATGCGTCGGTCGGGCGTTTAGCCCGACTGATCGATATGCACATTATTCTGCAACGTTTTCCTTTTTTACAAGGTTAAGTTATTAGTGAACAGTATGTACAGATACTGTTCACTAAATTAGCTATTTTGGGTGAAAAAATTACTACTTAAAACAGTTTTTCGATTTGAATTAAATTAAATCTTGAACAGAATTGCTTATAGTATTGGGGGGCTGAAATGGTTTGTTTTTCTGATTTGAGTTGACTTAGGTTTTCTAGGAATTAGAAAAGATTATTCAGGTAAAATTAAAATACCTGCTAAAAAGCCAAAAAAAGAATTAACTAAAGAACAAAAAGAATACTATAAATGAGTAAGTCAAGTTAAAATTGAACATTCTCTTGGTGGATTAAAGAGATATCGAATATTATCTGATCGCTTGAGTATAAGAAATATGATTCGATATAATTAGGCTTCTGGTATTTGTGCTGGGATTATGGAATTTTATCTTAACTAACTGATTTTTATATCGAAACAACTCTATTATATTTCTACAATAGAGTTGTTTCGATATGATTACGTTCACTTTCTTCAATTCCAAACTATTTTTTTGCTCGGCCTGAGAAACGAGAACTTGTCAGATATTTGATTAGTTATCACTTTACAACCAGCTTTTCCTGCCATTTTTTCGAGCCCATCTGAAGTAGGGTTAGATATACACCGGCTGGCACCCCTGTCAAATCAATATTTGTGCGGAAATAATCACCTTCTAGTGTAAGTACTTGCGTTTTTACCTGCCTGCCACCCAGGTCGTAAAGCGTGAATGAGACTTCTTCTCCATAAAAACTAGTTTCGAGGGCAAGAGTGACAGCGCCATGGGCCGGATTAGGGAAGAGGCTAAAATTATTGTTGTCCCGCTCTACTTTCACACTGACAATTGAGGAGTACTCGAACTGCCCATCAAAGTCCATTTGCTTAAGCCGATAATAATTTACACCATTTAAAGGGTTCGCATCTATGTGCTTATATATTTGCAACTCAGTTGTTGTACCACGACCAGAAATAAAAGCAATATTATCCCACTTCTCTCCATCAATAGAACGCTCTAATTGAAACCCTTCATTGTTTAATTCAGAAGCAGTTTCCCATTTCAATTCCACTAAGTCAGCAATCAATGTGGCATAAAATCGCACTAATTCAACAGGAGCAACCATATCCAAGGTCATATATAAAGATGTATTGGCAGCATTACCCGCACATGGATCCACGTTTACTTGAAAAAATAATGAAGTAACACCTGCCGGTATTACAGTCTGAAATGTGCCATCATCCCCACAGCCACCATTGTTGAATCCCACCACGTCATTATTAGTAGATTTGTATACGGTAATATTAGAATCATAGGTAGCACCGCAATCGTCAAACGTATAGGTAGTTCCGGGAGTTACGTTGTTGATTAATACATATTCCCCCCCCCATACAACGTCAGCTACTTCTGTCCTGACACCAAGAGCTAGAATCGATGCATCAAATGGAGTTTCACTAGTTGTAGTGGCCTTCGGGCATTGTGCTTGCAAGCTTACTAAAGTTAAAAATAAGCAAAAACAGGAAAATATAATTTTGAGTTTC
Source organism: Saprospiraceae bacterium (assembly GCA_047619515.1). GTDB lineage: Bacteria > Bacteroidota > Bacteroidia > Chitinophagales > Saprospiraceae > JAHDHW01. Next base: position 2,148 of record JBLHJZ010000120.1, read on the forward strand.
ATGTAGAAAAAAATTAATTATTGAAGAATAGAATTGGTTTATGTTTTTTTAATCAGCTTTTTGAAACGCTTGAATAAAACTATTGTTTCTCAAAGCAATGATTATTTTTTTTTCATTAATTGATTTTAAAAGCCCAATCTGCCGGGCCTCTCCAGGTACAAAAAAACCACTTTGACTTAGCGGTATGGTTTTAAATTCACCGTTATCGCCTTGAAGGCAAATGCCAATAGAAGCATCATCTCTGCCGGCAACAACATTAACACCAAGGTTGTTTCCTGCAAGTAAAAGGTCGTTAGTTCCGTCCTGGTTGATATCCGTTGAAAGTATCCCCATCACATGACTGAATTGTGCTTCTATCGGTAATGGGTGGCGAGTAAAGCCTTCCTTTCCATTATTAATAAAAAAAGAGGATTCATAGGTAAACACTTCTCTCCTTTTCACTCCTTTCATTTCCTGAATCGTAAACAAATCTTCCGTAGTGGCGGTGGAATAGGGATGGTATTTAGAAAATTTCTTTTTCAAACTTACTACCTGCTTCAATAGGTCATCCAAGGAGTGCTTGGGGTGGAGAAGTCCGTCATTGTAGTAATGACTGGTAAAGGCATCTAACTGGCCGTTGTCGTCAAAGTCTTTGGCTAGGAGCACAGCAGGTTTTGATTCCGAAACCTGAAAGTAAGTGTTGGTCCCCCTGTTTCCTGCCACAAAATCCAGGTCACCGTCATTATCAATATCTAAAGTTTCCAGGCAGTACCACAGTCCAGCAGTGTGCTCTAATCCATATTGGCTAGTTTCATCTTCAAATCGACCTCCTTTGTTGATCAGCAAGGTGATGTCCATCCATTCGCCCGCTAGCAACAGGTCAGGTAGCCCATCATTATTGATATCTAAGCTTGATGCATCATTGACAATGCCCAATTTTCCCTCCTTTGGTAATATGGAAACAGCCTTAAAGTTTCCATTCTCATTTATGAGAAAATAGCTTTTATAAGCCATTGGAAATGACTTTTCCTGTACATGGCCACCAATGAACAGATCAGTGTCTCCGTCCGCATCTATGTCTATTGATTCCAGGCAAATCGTATTATTATAGTTAACAGGTAGTTGTCCAGTTGCCAGAATAAAATTTCCGAAACCATCATTTAGGTAAAGCCGGTTTTGGAATAAATTTTTATCTCGCTGCTCATTACTTCCACTGGTAACAAACAAGTCCAGGTCACCGTCATTTTCGGCATCGAAGAAGAGACTTTGCCCGTCCTCGTATTTTGCATCTTTCTGGAAGGCGGATGTTTCCTTTTTTTGGAATCTCCCAACCTTGTCCTGCATGTAAAGCTCACCGGGAAAACCTGCCGAGCCCCCGACGTAAAAGTCATCAAGTCCATCATTATTGACATCACCGACCGCCAGAAAAGGGCCTCGGTTGGAGTACATTTGATCGAGCAGTGGCTCTACCTTAAAGTCAATGAATTGGCTTTCTCGGTGCTGGTATGGTGGACTGGTCAAATCCGGAATTGAGGTTAGCAGAGGTTTAGTGGAAGACCGTTCTGTTTTTTTATCTGTCGCTTGTTTGATATCAATTTGGAGGCATTGGTCAGCTTGGATATTCTCCAATTTGCTCGTTTTCCCATTTGGAAAAAGCACCTCGATACGGTCTACTTCCTCTTCATTTCCTAGTCCAAAGTGTAGTGTTGATCCGCTAGAAGAAAGGAACCCTCGATTAGTTGTCACTTCTTGAAATTGACTGATACCTCCAGCCTCTACCCAAACCTTGGCTCCTAGCGCCTGAGTATTCCCCTGACCACCTTTAAGGGCAATACTTATGTAATGATGGTCAGAAATCAGTTCCCGGCTTCGGTTGCGGTACAGCAATGCAGGCTGGTTATAGTTGTTGACAATCAAGTCGAGGTCACCGTCCAAATCTAAGTCGGCATAAGCAGCTCCATTGGAAAAAGTTTTTTGGGTCAGTCCCCAATCTTGGCTTCTATTATGAAAAATCAAGTTGCCGGAGTTTTGGAAAATATAGTTGGGAAGTGCTGTGGATTGGATGGATTGCGACAATCTGAACGACAAGGCATTATCCATTTTTTTATGCCTGGCCAAACTATCTGACAAATAGTGCACGAAGTCCGTATCGTTTACATCTTTAGGGTATCCATTAGATACAAATATATCTTTCAATCCGTCATTATCAAAATCGGCTATTAATGGCGACCAACTCCAATCCGTATTTGAGACCCCTGCAAGCTGTGCTATTTCACTGAAGGTGCCATTTCCGTTGTTAAGTTGGAGGCAATTGCGAGAAATCTGGTAATTCAAACCGTAATCTGCTGCCAGGTGGAACATGTCGTAAGATACTTGCCCAAAGCCCATCTGTTTTTGGCGAAAATGGTCCTCGGCCATCATGTCTACTACCATGATATCTAACAGACCATCGTTATTCACATCAGCAATATCTGACCCCATGGAACTTCGGCTAATGTGAGCTAACATGCTATCCACTTTGTCGGTAAATGTTCCATCTTGGTTATTTATGTAAAGGTGATCTTTATCGGCAAAGTCGCAAGACAGAAAAATATCCTGGTAACCGTCACTGTTCAAATCAGCGACTGTTGCTGCCAGGCTAAAAACTTCGTTCTGCAGCCCCGCCTGCCGAGTGATATCAGTAAAATTCCCATTGCCTTCGTTTCGATATAGATGATTGGAAAAGGCCTTATAATCTTCTTCACTTGTTTTTTTGATTTTATTTAGCTTTTGCAAGTAGGGCATAATATAGTTTTGTTTATCAAAATCCACACGATGATTCAGCACATACAAGTCCAAATCTCCATCATTGTCCATATCAAAGAAGTTAGCATGGATAGAATAGCCGCTATCATCAATACCAAATTTTCTTGCCTGTTCAGTAAAGGTGAGGTCCTGATTGTTTATAAGCAGGAGGTTGGTACGTTTCTCAGGGTCTCCTTGCAACGAACGGCATAAATAGATGTCGAGGTACCCATCTTCGTTTACGTCCACCATGGTGATACCTGTGGTGAAGCCCGGGTAGAAAACATTCGCCGTTTCAGAAATCTGTTGAAACTTGAAATTACCTTTATTAAGATAAAGTCTGCCCCCGAAAAGATTGCCGCCCATGAAAATATCGGGAAGTCCATCATTGTTGATGTCTCCAATTGCCACACCGCTGCCGTTGTAGAGGTTTAAGTAAGTAAAAATATTAACCTCCTCCGTTTCATTCACTTCGTTGAGGAAATAGAACCCGGTTTCAGACGAATCCGTCAAGACGAATAATTGTTCGGCCTCAGGGGCACTTTGCTTTTGCTTTTCTGTCTTTTCAGTGCATGATATGAAAAAAGGAAGTAAAAAGATGGGTAAACAATACTGGTACAATTTTAAATTCCAAGTGAATCGAATAGCTCTGTTTTTTTTATTGGGCTTTGTCATATTGAAGGTTAGGTGTTCTATATACTTAAATGTAATTATGAAGGCGCCAGGTTTTAAAAGTGTTAGATCAAAGTCGTTTTGCTATGAATATGAATGTATTAAGTAGATAGTCATAAGAGTAGGCAGCAAGGTATGTTAAAAAAAATTATTTTTACACTAAAAGCAATATCACCTCAAACCAATGGGATTTGTGAGCGTTTTCACCCGACGATTCAAGACGAGTTTTATCGCAGTATCTTTAGAAGAAAGCCTTTAATTCCATCGAAGCATTACAATCAGATTTAAACCATTGGATAGAATGGTATAGCAAAGAAAGAACAGATAGTGACAAGCATTGAAATGGAAAAACACCTTGCAAATATTAATTCCTGTATCGGAATTATTATCGCGAGTGTTAGAGGATCAGTACATTTGTCGTACAGGTCTTTTTCATTAAGTATAGTACTCAAGAGCATTGGACATTTATAACTAAAATGTCCAACTCCTTTTTTTCACCCCATATCGTGCAAACCGCGAACACTATTACCAGAAGTGTTCAATTTTTAGTTTAGATTGTACGCTAAAATATGGATTTCAATCTTGATAAACGTCCATAAGTTCTTGATTATCAATACTCATGTTCTAACATTTTACTTCAAAAAAAAGTAAATTTCTTATTTCAGGACGTTAGCTCTCTAAATTAATTCCAGTTTCTGAATATGTCTCGTCCTAAAATAATGTTGCACAACGGCTAGTATATGAAAAGTAGGCGATTACGAAGAACCAAACTTTCGGATAATTACATAGTTTAATACGAGCCAAAACTTTTTATTTTACTACTATTTCGCCTATTTTTTATATACATTGTTGTACATCGTTTATTTCGGTACAATTTTCACCTAATTATTTGATAATGCTGGTTGTTGCATACTTATACAATGAATGCCACCACCTCCCAAATTCACAGCGAGTGCGTCTATCATAATTACTTTCCGATTGGGGAAAACAGATTGCAGAATTTGGGCAGCTTTTTTATCTTTCAATTTAAACTCATCAGGCATTCCTTCTCTCCAACAAGTCTGACCAATAATTACTTTGTTGGTAATTATAAAGTTGAGATAACTTAACGCGGCTATAACTTTTACACTTTCCCCATTAGGGAACGTACTTCCATCGTCATAATCAAGGGTTTTAATATATTCATATACATAATCGCCCGGATTCATTGTATTGTAAATTGTTCCAGGAAGTGGCATTCTGATTATGGTAAATGGTTTACCATCTTGGTCAGTCGCTTTTGACAGTATTTCATAATTTTCTTCAATACGTTTGTTGTTTTCAAAAGCGATTGGGTCATTCAATTCCGTGCTTTCTATTTTTGCCAAAAGGATTGTGGAATCATTTACAAAACGAACAAATTCATCTACGTGACCATTTGTAGTAACTACGGTATAAGCTTTTGTTCCGTCTGTTGTTGTAATAGGACCGAGGAATGTATGGTCATCTTCAACCAAACCTTGTTTTAACCAGATTACTTTTTTTGTTCCTAACAATCGTTTGTATTCTGCCTCCATATCTGACTTGCTCATATTTGGGTTTCTGCCTTTTTCGACTGCCTCTGAAGTTATCAAAGTACCTTTTCCATTGACTTCTCTATTTCCACCTTCACTAATCATTGAACTTGAAATCACGGGTAACTTAAAATGTTCAGCAACCCGTACATCATACATTTCTTCCGTTTTTGTATCAACGTCCAAAGTATCCGCATAGCCCCAAGAATTAAAATTGAAGTCTGCAATTGCAAATGTCTTTTGATTGGTTTCAACAAATATGGGTCCCATATCTCTTGTCCAGATTTCAAAAGATGGTATTTCTAAAAGCTTCAATCGTTTCTGTACTCCAAAACGATTTTTTAGGGTTTCTTTTGCTTGATTGAGAAGTTCTTTGTTCTTGCAGGTTACTACAATGTCTATATCTCCAATTAAAGCTTCTATAATCGAAAGGGTAACATTTTCTACAGATTCACTTTCTTTGTGATTGTTAGATGGCCAAATCAACCAAATTGCTTCTTGAGTTTCAAACTCGGCTGGTTGATTTATAACTACTAAATCATTATTTTTCTTTGGTGATGCACACGAAATTGTTAGTAGTACAATTATAAAACTGGTTAAAATTGATTTCATAATGTGTGTTTTAATGATGTACAACGTTTAGCTACACGGCGTAGCGGCGTTTAGCCGCTATGATCGTTGTAGCTTTTGTTGGGCGTTCGTGTTTATTTTATAGTTCCTTGTACAATGAATTTTAATTTTTGCAATTATTATTTTTTCAGGAGTTTAATCGAATGTTGAAAGTTTTTATGGCTAAATCTTAAAACATACAAACCGCTTATCAAATTTGAGTTGTCAATTTTATGAATGAAAAATTCAGTATTCTTTTCGATAAAATTAGAATAGAATAAAATTCCTTGAAAATCAAATAGTTCAATTTTAATTTTTGGATAAACAGCGTATCCTTCTATAGTCCAAGCTTCGGCTGAAGGATTTGGATATGCGGTTAAATCATTAATTAATATTTTTTCCTGTATTAATGAGGGAGTGGAATATGTACCTGACTGGAATTTAACGGTTCCAGAATTATCATCTTGCCAAACAATAAAAATATTTTCAGATGTAAGTATTAGGTCGGTATTGTTGACGTTGCTCAATGCAATTATTTCATATGTGGGAGAGAATCCAGCAGTGATATTTTCAGTGAATAACACTGGTAGTTGACTATCGCCATTTACCACTTGTTTCCAGGCAATAGCTACCGCTTTTCCTGAATTTGCAATCCGTGGAAAATTTTGCTGCCCTAAGTCAGGGATGTTTTCAGTCAATAAGTTACCGGCCGAACCTGTCATTTCAGAAAGAGAAGATTTGTTAAAGTAAACCCTAGCCATTCCACTTGCACCACTCATATAAGTGGAGTAAAGTGTATCTCCTAGAATTACTCCATCTGGACCAGAAGCAGGACATGCAAATATCGTCCAGTTTTGCTGGTCAATATTCATCCCCCCATTAAATGTATTTCCGAGATCATTTGAAATTCCTGCCCAGCTGTCACGTATATTATTGTCATTATCCCTATAAAGCATGGCAACAGTGTTATCCAAACTAGTGATAGCTCCCGGGCAGCAATCGCAAACTTTTGAAGTTGAATTACTCCAACCGCTAGCCAATGCATCAATTGAAAAAGAGCTTCCAAAATCAATAGACCTTGAAACAACCCATCTTGGATTGCCAAAAGAAGGGTCGAATTTCATGAAACCAACAATTGGATTTCCTAAAGTATCAGTTGTTACTGTAGGAAAACGAGAAATATTATCTGCTATATTGTCAACTTGAATAGGTGACGAAAAGGAGAATCCTCCATCGTATGAATGAATACACCAAATATGGCTGGAATATGAATCTTCTGGAGTTTGCTTAAACACAACATATACCGTGTCGCCATGGGCAGCTATATCAGGGCCCATCCAACTTGCTTCAGCTATAGAAATTGTATCCGGATTTAAAACAATTGGAGCTGTAAAACCAATTCCGTTCCAACGTGAAAACATTACATTATTTGATTTCCCCCAAATAACTAAAGGATTTCCAACATCGTTCTTTACAATTCGGGGATGATTATTTCCTAAAGAAGGCGAAGCAACATCTAATGTCGAATTCCAAACAATTTGACTCTCTGCTTGAGTAATAATGAAGAAGCTTGCCAGAATCACAGCTAAAATTTTTACCATTTTTATAATTTTTATAATTTTTAAGAACAATTATTTTTTATGTTATCACTGCCAAATTACTCAATAATGATGGTATGTTAAAACAAATGTAGTTTTATGTTTATACCCCATGACGCCTAACTCAAAGGAATGTCTGCGCATCCCACACACAAAGATTCCCATCCAACCGAAGCCCATGCGCAGACATTTCGGTTGGGCGAATCCCCATCCCAGGTTTCGGCAGGCTCCCTTATATAGGGAAACGCTTCACCCCGGTCATTCCTTTCAATAATCTAGTGTATCACTTTTTGGTCGGTTTTCCAGCCCTTTTCATAACCTTTTTGTTCCGGTATTTGGTTTTTGTTAGCACACCTTGTTTTTTGCCTCCCTTTTTCTGATTTTATCCATAAGCTCCCCTTCCTTGCCCCAGGGCAAGGTCCATGAATGAACCCCGTATTTATCTGCCACTTTTCATTCCCTGCCCCTGAACGGGTGGGCCTCGTTTTTTCAACTCTATGAATTGTTTTATATAAGCGGGATCCCCTGCAATCTGTTCTTCTTCAAAATCAAAGCCTCCACTTCCATCTCCTCGTAAGTCCTATGTAACACCGCCGTCATCCCCGCCTTGCCTCCTACGTTTTCTTCATCCCTACACAACAGGTCTACTGTTTTCCACGCACTCCGTAGTAACAAGCCGTATATCTCCGCCCTGTTTCGCCGAGCCA
>JBLHJZ010000121.1:0-10029 GCA_047619515.1 Saprospiraceae bacterium
CTGAGCTCCAGATTTTCAATATCCTGCCCTTCCAATACCAGGGTGAATTTTCCGTTGTTAGGATTTGGATACAAACTGAATACTTCGATATTTTCAAATTCCTCAAGCCCGGTAATGATTACATCCACCACTGTCTCTATCTTTACATCACCACAATCATTAAATGCAGTAAGAATAACCGTGTACATTCCGGTCTGCGTATACTGATAAATCGGATTCTCTTCGGTTGAAGTTCCGCCATCACCAAAAGTCCATTCATAGGAAGTAGCACCGGAAGTAGTATTGCTAAACTCGACATTTCCACCCCCTACTATCTCATAATCAAAATCAACCTGCGGAACATCGTTCACAATGATATAGTCTGTTTCAATTAACGTACTTTCCCCAAAGCCATTAGTGACCATTAAGGAAACTTCGTAACTCCCTACGCTATTATAGATTACGGTAGGATTTTGATCGCTTGAGCTATTTGGGCTTCCACCTGGAAAACTCCATGACCAAGCGCTAGGTTCACCCATTGAGGTGTCTTCAAAGTTTACCGTAAAAGGTAAACAGCCATCGGTAACATCTGCATTAAACCCGGCGGCAGGTGCCTGCCCAGCTATTGAAACGGTCTGCTTAATGGTACTAGAACCACAATCATTCGTCACCGTCAAAGAAACTTCATAATCCCCCGCACCAGGATATTCGTGCGACGGATTAGGATCAGTGCTCATTCCACCATCTCCAAAATCCCAGTCGTAAATATTTCCGTTACTTGAAATATTGGTAAAATCTACAGTAATGCCTGTTACCAGACTTGTAAAATCTGCTGTCGGTACATCCCCCACTACGATATAATCTGTTTCGACTGCAGTATTGTTTCCGGCTGGGTTGCTCGCGGTCAAGGACACATCAAAAACACCTACTGTATTATAAGTTACCAAAGGATTTTGATCCGTCGATGTAACAGGCGTACCTCCTTCAAAAGTCCACAAAAGAGCTGCGGCATTTTCAGAAGATTGGTTCGTATATTGAACCACTAAGGGCACACAACCAAATATAGTATCTGCAGTAAAAAGTGCTGTCGGAGGAGTAATGATGAGTACCTGTTTCGTAGTGGTAGCCGTACCACAAGAATTTGTCACGGTCAAAGTCACTGTATACATTCCGTCTTCATCATAAATATAGAAAGGGTTTTCTTCCATACTTTCACTACCATCTCCAAAATCCCAGACAAAGGAAGTGCCGCCAATGCTCGTGTTAGTAAAAATAGCGGTAGATCCGGTAATTGTAGCGGTAAATCCAGGTTGTGGAATATCCTGCACAACGATATAGCTTGTGATCGTTTGCACAGCGGTACCAGCAGAATTAGTAACTTCCAGCGTCACTGCATAAGCACCCGGAGTTTCATAAACAATAGCAGGATTTTGTGCAGTAGAGGAAGCTGGTGTACCTCCCGGAAATGTCCAGTCCCAGGCACTTACATTACCTGTTGATAAATCTATGAAGTTGACGGTCAATGGCCCGCAACCTGTAGTCACATCTGCCGAGAATACAGCCACCGGGAAAGAAACCACCGAAATATTTTGTGTCGTCGTCGTTTCTCCACAATCATTGATCGCTGTCAAGGTCACTGTATAATCTCCATCATTGGTATAAGTATGTTCGGGGTTAGCCATAGTACTCATATTGCTGTCTCCAAAATCCCAGAGATAAGAAGTAGCGCCAATACTGTTGTTTAAAAAATTAACGGTCGCTCCATTGATCATCGTTGAAAAATCTACGGAAGGTACCGTATTCACAATAATAAACTGGTTTTGCGTATAGGTATTACTTCCGGCAGAAGTCGTGGCAACCAAAGTGACATTATAACTACCCGGAGTATCATAAAGTACGGTCGGATTTTGCTCGATAGAACTGGAAGGATCACCACCTTCAAAAGTCCAGAGCCAACTGGTCGTATTGGCACTGGACTGATCCATAAAGTTTACCATCAGGTCAGCACAGCCGGAAGTCACATCTGCATTGAAACCGGCAAGTGGTTCGGTGACGATTTCAAAGGTCTCCGTATAAGTTACTGTGCCGCATTCATTTTCGGCAGTCAGGACGACCGTATATATTCCGTCTGTTACAAAATCATGGACTGGGTTAGTATCATCACTTACATTACCGTCGCCAAAATCCCAGTTATAGCCGGTAGCCCCGGTAGTGGTATTGGTAAAAGTAATCCCTGTCCCTGCAATAATTCCGGTAAAGCCGGCGCTTGGGACAGTATTTATAATTATATAATTCGTTTGCACCGCAGTGTTGCTACCAGAGCTATTAGTCACTTCCAGTTCTACGGTGTAAATCCCCGGGTTTTCATAAACAACTACCGGGTTTTCGGCAGTCGAACTACTGGGGTTCCCACCTGGGAAAGACCAGTTATAAGAGGCGACTATACCTATTGATTGATCCATAAATTCCACGGTCAATGGTGCACAGCCACTCGTTATGTTAGCACTGAATCCTGCAACAGGAGCAATTACTGCCGTTACCGTTTGGCTTGTCGTAGTAGATCCACATTCATTGCTTGCGGTTAAAGTAACTTCGTAGTCACCATCCGCAGCATAGCTATGCATAGGGTTTTCTTCAGTACTGCTATTACCATCTCCAAAATCCCAACTCACTGAAGTCGAATTAGTAGAAGTATTTGTAAATTCAAAATTTTGCCCGGAAGAAGACACCGTAAAGTTAGCATCTGGTACATCATTGACAACGATATAATTCATTTCAATGACTTCATTCGAACCTGCAGGATTGCTTACTTCCAGGGTCACCATATAACTTCCCGCAGCATCGAAAGTCACTTGCGGATTTTGTGCACTTGAAGTAGCCGGATTTCCCCCTTCAAATGTCCATGACCAGGAGGTCGTATTGGAAGAGGATAGATCATTAAACTGAACTGTCAAGGATGCACATCCATTGGTAACATCGGCACTAAAAGCTGCTGTAGGAGCGGTGACAATAGTCACTGTTTCTGTGTTGGTAATACTTCCACACTCATTGCTTGCGGTCAGTTCAACGGTGTATACGCCATCTGTCTGGAAGTCGTGTTCAGGGTTCGTTTCCGCACTTGATCCTCCGTCGCCGAAATCCCAAGAATAAGAGGTGGCATTGGTTGAAGTATTGGTAAAATTGGTTATTGTTCCATTTGTATTGGCAGTAAATCCAGCAGCAGGAATTGTATTCACTACAATATAATCCACCTGGGTAGACGTATTACTTCCCGCACTATTCATCGCAGTAAGGGTAACGGTATAAATCCCAGGCTGATCAAAAATTATAATTGGATGCTGCATGCTGGAAGTCGCCGGTGTTCCCCCTTCAAATGTCCAATCCCATGCTATAGTATTCACAGAAGATTGATCTGTAAAAGAAACGGTTAAAGGAGAACAACCACTGGTAATATTTGCAGTAAAAGACGCCGTTGGAAGCGTTCCAATGTTAACCTCTTGCGTCATGGTCACTGAACCACAGGTATTCGTTGCCGTAAGAATTACCGTATAAGTTCCATCATTATCATAAGTGTGAGAGGGGCTTTCAAGGGTACTACTATTGCCGTCGCCGAAATCCCAGGAATAAGAAGTGGCATTCGTTGAGGTATTGGTGAAATCTACTATTGCATTATTGGTAATACTTGTAAAACCGGCAACCGGCACATCATCTACGATTATATAATTTGTTTCCGTCACGGTGTTTGATCCTGCAGAGTTCGTTACTTCCAACGTCACGGAGTAAGTTCCGGCAGTATTATAGATTACCGTCGGATTTTGGTCAGTAGAAGTATCCGGATTTCCGCCGTCAAAAGTCCAGAGCCAGCTTGTAGCATTCGCAGTGGATTCATCGCTGAATTCTACGGTTAGCTCAGCGCAGCCACTGTTTATATTTGCACTAAAACCTGCTGTTGGTGGAGTGACAATAGTGATCTGTTCTGTCGTGGTCACTGAACCACAGGTATTTATTGCTGTAAGAATTACGGTATAAACGCCATCATTATCATAAGTGTGAGATGGGCTTTCAAGGGTACTACTATTGCCGTCGCCGAAGTCCCAGGAATAAGAAGTGGCATTCGTTGAGGTATTGGTGAAATCTACTATTGCATTATTGGTAATACTTGTAAAACCGGCAACCGGTACATCATCTACGATTATATAATTTGTTTCCGTCACGGTGTTTGATCCTGCGGAGTTCGTTACTTCCAACGTCACGGAGTAAGTTCCGGCAGTATTATAGATTACCGTCGGATTTTGATCAGTAGAAGTATCCGGATTTCCGCCGTCAAAAGTCCAAAGCCAACTTGTAGCATTCGCAGTGGATTCATCGCTGAATTCTACGGTTAGCTCAGCGCAGCCACTGTTTATATTTGCACTAAAACCTGCTGTTGGTGGAGTGACAATAGTGATCTGTTCGGTCGTGGTCACTGAACCACAGGTATTTGTTGCTGTAAGAATTACGGTATAAACGCCATCATTATCATAAGTGTGAGAGGGGCTTTCAAGGGTGCTACTATTGCCGTCGCCGAAGTCCCAGGAATAAGAAGTAGCATTCGTTGAGGTATTGGTAAAATCTACTATTGCATTATTGGTAATACTCGTAAAACCGGCAACTGGCACATCATCAACAATGATATAATTTGTCTCGGTCACTGTACTTGATCCTGCGGAGTTTGTTACTTCCAAGGTCACGGAGTAAGTTCCGGCAGTATTATAAATTACCGTCGGATTCTGGTCAGTAGAAGTACCGGGGTTTCCGCCATCAAAAGTCCAGAGCCAGCTTGTAGCATTCGTAGAGGATTCATCGCTAAATTCCACGGTCAGCTCAACACAACCACTCGTCACATTGGCACTAAAGTCTGCCAGCGGAGGAGTAACGATAGTGATCTGTTCGGTCGTGGTCACTGAACCACAGGTATTTGTTCCTGTAAGAATTACGGTATAAACGCCATCATTATCATAAGTGTGAGAGGGGCTTTCAAGGGTACTACTATTGCCGTCGCCGAAATCCCAGGAATAAGAAGTGGCATTCGTTGAGGTATTGGTGAAATCTACTATTGCATTATTGGTAATACTTGTAAAACCGGCAACTGGCACATCATCAACAATGATATAATTTGTCTCGGTCACTGTACTTGAACCAATCGAGTTGGTTACGGTAAGTGTTACATCAAAAGTGCCTGGATTTTCATATACGACTATAGGATTTTGTTCTATAGAACTAGTGGGATTACCACCGGGGAAACTCCATTCCCAGGTATCTACATTTGGGGAAGAATTATCCAGGAAGTGTACCGTCAACGGAGCACAGCCAGTCAAGATATCTGCAGCTATTCCAGCTGTCGGAGCTGATTCGAGTTCTATTAGAATTGAATACGTTGCATTTCCACAATCATTATAAGCCGTAAGACTTACGAGATACGAACCTCCGGAGCTATAAGTATGAGAAGGGTTTTCAAGTGAACTGGCATCCCCATCGCCAAAAAGCCACAAGTAAGTATTTGCATCTATTGAAGCATTAGTAAAATCTATGGTCAGGCCGTTCACATTATAAGTAAAATCCGGAACCGGGAGTGGCGCTACCGTTATATAATTCTGGATAGTTATGGTATTGCTACCTGTTTCGTTAATTACGGTTAGGGTTACATCATAAGTACCTGGATTATTATAAACTACTACAGGATTTTGTTCAACACTCTGATCCGGAGATCCACCGGGAAAATTCCAAACCCAAAAATCAGTATTAGAGGAAGATAAATCCTCAAAACCTATCACCAGCGGGGGGCAACCATTGGTGACATTTGAGGTAAAGTTAGCTACGGGAAGTGTTGCGATGATCACGATATCAGTAAAAACACTTACCCCACAGACATTAGTAGCGGTTAGCGTAACGGTATATTCTCCATCTTCCGCATAATCGTGTACAGGATTGACTTCCGTACCGCCCATTCCATCGCCAAAGTCCCAATTATAGGTCGATCCATTTGGGGTACTATTGAAGAAAAACGCCATATTCTGATTAGTCGTATAACTAAAACTAGCGAGCGGTACATCCAATGCTGATATATAGGCCGTTTTGGTCAAGGTATTTGTGCCTCCGGCATTGGTCACCGATAGGGTTACATCATAAGTTCCACCTGTATTATAGGTTACAAAAGGATTGGGGTCATTAGAGGAAGCCGGCGTTCCACCGGGAAAGGTCCATGTCCATTGCGTCGGGTCATTTATAGATAAATCCGTGAATTGAACGCCCAGGGGAATACAACCGGAAGTCTGATCCGCAACAAAATCTGCCACAGGAGGCGGTACATTAGAACATTCTGCAAAACAACCGCTATTATATCTTTGCGTGATAGTCGCATTGATCGCATTCTGGGAAGACGTTGACCAAACAGAAGTGTTATTAACCGAAGGAGCCATGATAAAACCTGAATTAGGTGCATCATGAAACGCATCAAAATTGTGTCCGATCTCATGCGATGTCATTACTCTCAACAATTGTGAATTGGTCGTAAAGTCCTGTAACGCATGATATTTAAAACTACCACACACGCCATCAAGATAGGCTACACCTACCGTCCCGCCATCAAAATTTCGATCTGTCCATATTTGCCCAAGGTCAAAAGGTACCCCGAAACCGCCACTTTGTCCCCAGTTGCGGAAACTAAGTAAAAAAGTCCCGGCATTGGTAGAACTAGTCCAGGGGTCGCAGGTGTTACAGTCTGATACAAACTGCGTAACAATTTTAAATACAATTTCATCATCAAACTCATCATCCCAGTTATTAGCCACATTATTCATCACGGTAATATTGTGATCTTCCACTTGGGTCACGCTCGAATTATAATCGAGATACATCAGATAATCTGATGCGATCGCCAAATCTACCTCCAGGCATAGTCCAGTCATCCTGGAGTCTCCTGTATCCGAATGATCATGATCTTTATGTTTATCATATTCCTTTTGGGATTGTTTCAAAAATTCATCGGCGCCACATTTTAGTCCTTCATGTGGTTTGACATCCGAAGCCAAATAGGCAATAATAATATCTCTGGGAGCATCTTTGATTAAGTAATGAAGTGGCTCGATAAAGTAAAGAATTCCATTCTGATTCACAGTTCCTGCGAAGTGATGGTCATTGATCGTAAGACCAACCTTCCCACTATTTGGCTCGTTCAAATACCCACGAAAGGTCATATTGGGTCGCTGCGGATAGATTTCTACGCCATTCTCCGTTTGCACATATACGTGATAGTCTTCACCACGGATATCATTAGGATAGAGATTCAATTTCCAATCATAGTCGTTTCCAAGTTGTAAACTGAAATTAATCTCTTCACCAGCTGATCTGACGTATTGATCGATCTCCTCAAAATCCAATTGGTAAAGATTATAGGCATTGAATTCAGAATCCAGCGTTTCCGCAAACTTTTTTAGTTGCACTTCTCCGGCTTTAAAATTGCTATTTTGGCCAAACAAGCCAGCCATCAAAAACATGCAAAATGCGAGTGTTTTAATTCTTAACATAGTTAGTGTTTTGTAGTAGGGGGATTGATCTCCTTTTTAAAATAAATTACCCTTGTGTATTTAAAATCATCTAAAATTAATTAAAAACTTCGAAACGGTAATTAAAGGCAGCTATAAAGGATGAAATTAATAATTTTACGACACTTTTCTTAGACTTTATTGGAGATATTCTTATTATAGTCGTCGATTCTTTTTTTTTTAAATAAAAACAACATAAATTCTATGATTTACAAACCCTGCTAAACCAAAAGAATCAGCATTTCAGTACCTTTCTTATAAATATGGAATATGTCTAAAATTTTCACTGCTTTCTTTTTTGTTATTTTCCTGGCTACCTGCGAGAACAATCCGGATTCGAATAAACCCCAAAACACTACGGTCCTTATCAAGCCCGCTGCGAAAATCATTGCCCCATTGCTGTTAGACAAAGCAAATATAAGCCTCACTGAGATTAGTCAAAAAGACTTTGAAGCTATTCCCTATCAAGATGCTGATTTTCGAAAATCCAAACAGCTCTGTGAGCAATCCAAAGGATATAATGCTAATCAATGGGAAGGACTCAACGAGTGTAGCTGGGCTATCGAGCAGGAAAAAATCAATGCACACCAGGAGGTAGTTTCCAGGAAAGATAAGGAGCTTATTTTAAAAACAACTACCGGAGAAATTAGTATCAAACATAACACTAAAGCAAGCACAGGGGCTACTTACTATCGTTTTAAAGACTTTATTCCTACCTCAAATTATTACCTGGTGGAAGAAATCATCAGCGGACAATGCCTGAATTCCAGCTTAATCAGCGGCATTGATGGAAGCCCATTTAATTTTAAAGGTCTGCTGACACCTTCCCCGGACGGGCGGCATTTCATCGTGCATTCCCTAAATCCCACGGGAACAACCAACTGTTCCAACAAATTAGCATACTATGAAACAGGCGATGAAGGAATTTTAAAAAAATGGCATATTCCTTTACAAAACCATCGCATTCAGGATCTCAAGTTAGTGGGTGATCATGAAGTTTATTTAGCGCTTTTAAATAATAGTGACCCCGCTAAGGATAATGATTATATAAAAATCACCTTATCGGGGGGAGATTAGAAGATATGGGTGTATTTCATTTTGTCGTTTTTTGAAGAGCAAGAGCTTCCAGAACTTGGAGTTCTGGAAGCTCTACCCCGACAAAATGAAATGCACCCGAGGAAATCTTTATAATTCTCGTTTCTCCTAATCTGGTATGACTATTGGTTTTTTTATTAAAAAATATACTATGAGACCTGTCTTACGTGCTATCTTTATCCTTGTCATTATCAGTATTACCGCCTGCCTGATCAAGCCACCAAAAGCGGCACCCGAACCCTGGACTAAGCTTGAAGGGTATGTAAATAATACAAATATCCGGGTACTGCATGCTACCCCTAATGAGTTGTACATGCTATCCGATAATGAATTCGCCCGACTGGGTCTAAATGATGAATTCGTTGAAAACCGAAGTATTGATCTTCCTATTGATTTTACAGGAAGACCCGGTGTTTCGGATCATTCTTTTTACCAGATGATCTTAAATGATTCTTTAAAGGTGGAAGTCAATTTTCATTTGACAAAAAACCCGGATCCAGTATATAAAATAAAAATAGATGATTACAAACAAGCTGGCGATGCTGCATTTTTACCGGAAGGAGAGCTTAGAAATACTGCGGCTTATAATGATGACGGGACACAATTTATTATTCCGGTCATCCAGATCCCTGGTTCTTATTATGCCTTTCTTCTTTTTGATATAAGTCTCAACCTCACCAACACTGAATTTCAGGAGGTGGAGCTAGTGGCAAGAATAAACATCGC
Source organism: Saprospiraceae bacterium (assembly GCA_047619515.1). Taxonomy (GTDB): domain Bacteria; phylum Bacteroidota; class Bacteroidia; order Chitinophagales; family Saprospiraceae; genus JAHDHW01. Next base: position 9,384 of record JBLHJZ010000121.1, read on the forward strand.
CGATTTTCCGGCAAATTCCGGCAACCTAAATAGCGTCAAATACATTGATGGCTTCTTCTATGCCACCTCCCTTCATGGCGCTATCCGGATTAATCCTTCGACCGGGACTTATGAGAAGATATTGGAGGGATGGATGCTCGATGTTTTCAAATACGATAATAAGATTTATGCTACCGGCTATGGAAATATTCTCTTTGTTTCTGAAAACAACGGGCAGAATTTTGAACAGGTGGATTTGGGTGAAGCTCCTCCGCAGATACAGATAATAGCGGTAATAAATGATGAAATATTTTCACGCCAGACTATAGGCTTCCCATTTAATCTGATCGATGGGGATTTTTCTACTAGTAAGCGAATTGCTTTAAACGAAGACTTACCTCAAGACTTCTCGGCCTACCAGGATTTGACTTATTTTAATGGCAATTATTACCTCTCTGTTTTTAAGGAAATATATTTCGGCCCGGAGGTCATCACTGAATAATAATGCTGAATACCCCTGCAAGCTTGTCACAGCTTGAGGGGGGTAATACCTTTCCGGTGTAATTATTGATTTATACTATTTATGGAGAGGTAGTTGAGCTAAGGTACATTCTGGTGTAAGTTAGGCAACTATTAACTTTTGGAATATTTTTACGTATAAAAAAAC
>JBLHJZ010000122.1:0-9986 GCA_047619515.1 Saprospiraceae bacterium
GTAGGTGTCTCAAAGCCCGAAAATAAAGCGTCTCAACAAGTTTTGAAAAAGGTAGGCCTTGCGTATGTAGGGATTGCCCGGTATTATGATTTAGATCTATCCTATTTTAAAAAGAGCGCAATTAGCAGTTGATCAGGATACAATTATTTGTTAATTCCGTTGTGACGAAACAAATTGCCCACCCATTATGTTAATTTAAATGTCTGCTAACCAAATTATATGAATCGTAAAGCCACCACATTAGATATTTTGAAAACTTCTAACCCTACAGGAAAATTATTATCGCTTCAGGGATTCAGTGTGGTTCTGCATCATAGTGTTGATGAGGTATCAAGGGAGGACTGGCAGCAGGCAGCTCCTACTGATAATTTATTTCTTCAGTTAGATTATTTATCTGTCGTCGAAAAACATCCACCAAAAGGGATGCAGTTCTGTTATTTACTTTTTTATAAAGACAGACTTCCGGTCGGCGTATCCTCGTGCCAGATTCAATACTTCAAAGCGGATCAGAATATCAATCATAAGGTTAGCAATAAGCCTCCTTGTTTCTTTAGCACATTTGCCAAATTTATCAAAGGACTGGTGGCTAGAAAGGCAGAGTTCAATATCTTGATTAACGGAAACCTCCTCCTCACCGGAGAGCATGGTACTTATTTTAAAAAAGAGTATGTGTCAGAACAAGAGTCAATTCGTATCCTGGATGAAGCATTGATATTTGCCCATTCCGAATTAGATAAGGGCGAAAAAAAGCTTTCCGGTACCATGCTCAAAGAATTTTACGAGCACAACCGGAAGTACTCTGCAGAATTTGTGAAGAATCTGTCTTTCATTGAGTTTACCGTACAACCTAATATGGTGATGAAAATGTGGCCAGCGTGGAAAACCTTTGACGACTATATCAATTCCATGTCTTCAAAGTACCGGGTGAGAACAAAACGGGCTTTTAAAAAAGGAGCTGATTTTGAAAAACGAGAATTTGATGCGGCGATGATCGAAGCCAATCAGGACAGACTCTATGAATTATATTTAGGCATCGCAGAGGATTCCGGGTTCAATATGGTGAATCTTAACAAAAATTACCTGCTCGCACTCAAACAAAAATTTCCGGAAAGGTTTAAACTCACTGGGTATTATCTTGAAGGAAAACTTGTTGGTTATTATACCACTATATTGAATAGCACCGAATTGGAAGCGCATTTCCTTGGTTTTGAACAATCCTTAAACCGGGACTACCAGATTTACCATAATATTTTATACGATATTGTAAAAGAAGGAATCCGCCAGGAGGTAAGTAAAATTATTTTTGCCAGAACAGCTATGGAGATCAAAAGCTCGGTGGGTGCGGTTGCAGAAGAGATGTATTGCTACATCCGGGCTCGTAGTTCGTTGACTAATAAATTTGTAAAACCGATATTGGAATATCTTCGCCCCGACCACCAATGGGAGCCACGCCATCCTTTCAAAACAGATTCACCGCACTAGTGCGCTGAATCATCCACAGAATTCCGGTGAGTATTGGCAACTGACAACCTTTTTCCTGACCCTTCAATAATTGGATTGGACAGACGGTTCTTATAAGTATTTTGAAATTCAACGACTTTATAAAACCCTTGTTCTGCATCAGGGACTTCCAATTCCTCCACTTTAAATGCCTGGACAGCGAATTCCTCATTAGCCGAAAACGTAGAATTCTCGTTTCGAAACATAAAACTAATCGCGGATACAAAACCTATAATGCCAATTACTGCGGCAGCAGAGGCTACCCACTTATAGAGAGAAAAACGACGTTTAGCTCGATGTTCTGCCAAACGGTTTTCTAATCGTTCCCAGGCATCCCTCGAAGGACGCTCTTCCAGCTTATGAGCATTTTCCCGAATCTGATCTGATATATCTTTTTTCGATTTCAAAACTTAAATATTTATTTTTCTAATTTCTCCTGAATGGATAGATTAACATAAGGACATTTCAAAAAATATTGAATCTTTAGCGTAAATTCAATCGAACGCTGATCGAAGTATTAACCGCGGAGAAAAGAAGGTTCGTAGAGGATAGCGCTAAAGCAAGTTTTCAACTTGCGTCCAAAGAGCCCTCACCCCTCACTTCTGATTTCCCTCACCTCTGCCTTCACCCCACCCCCGGCATCCTGTTTTCTTCAACCAGGGATTGCATCCGTTTTTTAGCGAGGATCAATTGCGATTTTGAAGTATTAATACTAATTTCCAAAATATCAGCAATTTCCCGGTGTTTAAATCCTTCTACGACATAAAGATTAAAAACAGTACGATATCCGGTCGGCAATTTTTCCAATAAGTTTAAAATATCATTCGCCTCTAATTCATCTTGTACGGAAATCTGAGACTTTATTTCGATATTACTTATTTCCACCGTCAGCTTAAAATTATGCGCCTTTCTCAAAAACATCAAGGCTTCATTGACCATCACTCTTCTCATCCAACCTTCAAAACTGCCGCCACCGTGGTACTGGCTTATTTTTGTCATTACCTTAAACATACCCTCGATCATTACGTCTTCAGCATCCTCCCTGCTTTTTACATAACGTCGGCATACGCCCAGCATCTTAGGGGAATAGCGATCAAAAAGTAACTTCTGAGCTTTTCGCTCTTGTTGCTGGCACGCCTGTATGAGGTCTTTTTCGTTCACGTAGGTAGTTATCGGTATCATTGAAGTTACGTAGTAAATTACGAAAAGATGTCAATGTTTATAACTTAAAGATGTAACAATGAACTATTTTGGTGTGAAAGATGTAAAATTTGTTAAAAATCTAATGCCTGGCAGTACTAATTAATCAACCATCATGGCAATTGCAAGAATGGCTTCAACCTATAAAAGGTGATCGCTTCGCATGTGATGTAGTGATCGACCTACGATCTTGTGAGGTCGCTTCGGAGCGATTCCACAAGACCGTAGGTCGATCACATGGGCGTAGCCCAATCACAGGTGAAACGATCACTGCTGCTGAAGCCATTCTTGCCATCGCCATAATCAACCTTAAACCAATGACACCTTTATTCCGAAATTCTCTATCTTTGCACGCATTAAGGGACAGGTTACTAATAACTGTCTGCTTTATACTTGTTCTTTTGACTTTATACTTCACAAAAAAAATAGCGCATAGAACCACTATTCCCTATTTTTTGCGCTTGTCTAAAACCAAAATAACTTTGCCTAAATCGGACACTTATTAATACCCTGTCCCTAAAAAAATAAACTTATTTCAATGGAATTACACAACGGAGCTTATCAGCTAAGTAATGGCATAAATCCATTAGCACTTTGCCAAAAATATGATTGTCCACTATATGTCTATGACACTGCAATCATGAAACGTCAATATGATCGATTAACCAATGCTTTTAAAGTCAAAAGCTTAAAAATCAATTATGCCTGTAAAGCATTGACCAACCTCAATGTGCTCCGTTATTTTAAACAATTGGGTGCAGGATTAGATACCGTATCGGTGCAGGAAGTCCAACTTGGCTTGAAAGCCGGTTTCGCCCCGGAGGAAATTATCTTTACGCCGAATTGTGTGTCCCTCGAAGAAATTGAACAGGCACTGGATTATGGCGTAAAAATCAATATTGACAATATTTCTATTCTCGAACAATTTGGGCATCTGTATAGCCATGTACCGGTATGTGTGAGGATCAATCCGCATATTCTGGCTGGCGGCTCTTCCAAGATATCAGTCGGCCATATTGATTCTAAATTTGGGATTTCTATTCATCAGTTGCCACATGTTGAAAGGGTGGTCGAAGCTACCGGATTGACCGTCGAAGGGTTACATATGCATACCGGTTCTGATATTTTGGACTCAGAGGTATTCCTTCAGGGAGCAGAAATATTATTTAACAGCGCCCATTATTTCAAAGACTTAAAATACATTGATTTCGGATCTGGTTTTAAAGTGCCTTATAAGCCTAATGATATTTCTACAGACATTGAAGATCTCGGTGAAAAATTGACAGCAAGATTTAATGATTTTTGCAAGGATTATGGGCGAGATTTGACCTTGATGTTTGAACCCGGTAAATTCTTGGTGAGCGAATCAGGGTATTTTATGGTGAATGTCAATGTAGTAAAGCAAACGACCTCCATGGTAATTGCCGGAGTAGATTCCGGGCAAAATCATTTGATCCGGCCAATGTTTTATAATGCTCACCATGATATCGTAAATATTTCCAATCCGGGAGCCAAGCCTCGGATTTATACGGTAGTCGGATATATTTGTGAAACAGATACCTTTGGCGTGAATCGCAAATTATCTGAAATCCGGGAAGGAGATGTACTCGCTTTTTATAATGCAGGGGCATATTGTTTTTCGATGGCTTCCAATTATAATTCGAGGTATCGTCCGGCAGAAGTTTTGATACATGAAGGGAAGGATTATTTGATCCGTGAACGGGAAACGATGGAAGACTTATTACGCAACCAGGTGGAAATCGATATTTTCGAAAAGGCGGTGATTGAGTAAAGAAACCGGGGTTGTGTAAAAACCCATTATTATCGCATACCGCTTCAAATAAAAATAATTGAAACAACAAACCGTACTTTATACGCTGTTATTATTTTGCTTTTTTAGTTGTACTTCACGTCAAAAGGGAAGCAGAGGGGCAGATCAGTATGAAAAAGGAATCACGATTGTAGATGGAAAAGTACAAAGCATTTCTAGTTATCATGAACAGGATGCGACGATTTTTTATTTGGTAAGGCATGCCGAAAAGGAAAAGGGAGAAGACCCAGGATTGACTAGCGAAGGAACATTGCGCGCGGAAAAATTAGCAAAAATCCTGGAGCCTACCCAATTGAGTGCAATTTATTCAACCAATTTGAAAAGGACGATAAATACAGCAAGTCCCAGCGCCGGGCTCAAAAATCTGGAGATCAATAGTTATGATGCCAGGCAACAAAGTGAACTGGTCGAAAGCCTGATCTCCCGCAAAGGAGAGCAATTTTTAATCGTCGGACATTCCAATTCAATACCTGGTTTGCTGAACCTTTTTCAAAAGAAAAAGGTATATAAAGATATCAGGGAAAGCGAATTTGACAATATTTATATCGTTATGGCAAATAGCAAAGACGACTGTAAAGTAATTGAATTGAAATTTTAAAATAAAACAATGACATCAAATAACCGATACAATCCAAATGAAATAGAAGCCAAATGGTACGAGCACTGGATGAAGCATAATTATTTTCATTCAGAGCCGGACGACCGCGAGGCATATTCCATTGTAATCCCACCACCTAACGTTACCGGCGTCCTTCACATGGGGCATATGCTCAATAATACCATCCAGGATATATTGATCCGAAAAGCACGATTGGAAGGTAAGAATGCCTGTTGGGTTCCGGGTACGGATCATGCATCTATTGCCACAGAAGCCAAAGTGGTCAAGATGCTTCGGGAAAGGGGGATCAAGAAAGGAGATATTCCAAGAGAGGAGTTTTTAAAATACGCCTTCGAATGGAAAGATAAATACGGCGGAATTATCCTGGAGCAGTTGAAAAAACTGGGGGCTTCCTGCGATTGGGAGCGCACCCGTTTTACAATGGAACCTAAGCTTTCTGATGCAGTACTCAAAGTGTTTGTTGACCTTTTTAAAAAAGGAAAAATATATCGCCGACTCCGAATGACCAACTGGGATCCGGAGGCGCTGACTGTACTTTCCGGCGAGGAAGTAATTCACAAAGAAGAAAATGCCCAGCTGAGTTATATCCGGTATGACTTTGAAGATACACCCGGCGAAGGTATAGTCATCGCCACCCAGCGACCGGAGACGATTATGGCGGATGCTGCCATTGCAGTAAATCCAAATGATGAACGGTTTAATCACCTTATCGGAAAAAAGGTAATCATCCCTTTGATCAATCGAGCAATTCCTATCATTGGCGATAGCTATGTGGATATTGAATTCGGAACAGGGGCATTGAAAATTACACCGGCGCATGATCCCAATGATAATGAAATCGGAGCGCGGCATAAACTGGAAGTGATTGATATCCTCCATGCAAATGCAACGCTCAACGAAAATGCACAGATACTCGTAGGCCAGGATCGTTTCGAAGCCAGAAAGAATATCAAAAAAATGCTGGAAGAATCCGGCAATTTGGTTAAAACTGAAGACTATCGGACTAAGATCGGACGCTCCGAACGAACTGATGCAGTAGTAGAACCACGATTGACCTTACAGTGGTTTTTGGATATGAAAGAATTTGCCAATACCGCACTTGCCGCAGTAAAAAACAAGGAAGTTACTTTCTATCCGGAGCATATGTGGAACATGTACTATAATTGGCTGAACGAGGATAATGTAAAAGACTGGTGTATCTCCCGGCAGCTTTGGTGGGGACAAAGAATTCCTGCCTGGTATTATGGCGAAGAATATTTCGTGGCGGAAACGGAAGAGGAAGCTTTAGCTCAGGCAAAAGAAAGAACTGGAAATAATAACCTCACTATCCATGATTTACACCAGGATGAAGATGTAGTGGATACCTGGTTCTCTTCCTGGCTTTGGCCGATGGCTGTATTTGATGGTTTTGAAAATCCCGAAGAATTGAAATATTATTATCCGACCAATGTATTGGTGACGGGATGGGATATTATGTTTTTCTGGGTAGCCAGGATGATCATGTCAGGCACAGAATGGGCGGGAGATCTATTAGGAGAAGAGGTCGCCAAAAAGAAAGGCATTCAGCCCTTTCATGATGTATACTTTACCGGGATGGTAAGAGATAATAAACGCCGGAAGATGAGTAAGTCTTTGGGCAACTCACCGGATGCATTGGCCCTAATTGAAAATTATGGCGCCGACGGTGTTCGCTTCGGGATGTTGAGTAGTGCAGCGGCCGGGAATGATATTGTATTTGATGCACCATTTGACGAGGCAAGTAAGTCCGTCTTAAATGAAAGCAAACTTTGCGAGCAGGGACTGAATTTTTGCAATAAAATGTGGCACGGCCTAAAGTTGATCAAAGGCTGGGAAGTGGTAGAGACACCTATCAATGCCGATATCGCAAGTATCAATAAACTGGCCGTGGAATGGTTTGAACATAAATTAAATCAAATACTGGAAGAACTGGAGGATAAGTTTAAAACTTACCGTTTGTCAGATGCGCTGATCACTTTGTACAGTTTTATCTGGAACGATTTCTTTTCCTGGTACATAGAAGTAATCAAACCGCCTTATGGTGAACCAATAGATCGGGCGACTTTGGAAAGCACGCTTCATTTCTATGAACGATTGATGACCGTGCTGCATCCTTTTATGCCATTTATTTCGGAGGAGATTTGGCACCAGTTGAAAGATCGGCCGGAAGGAGAGGATTGTGTAATCAGTAAATATCCTCAAGCCGCAGCTTTTGATAAAGACCTCATTGATAAAATGGAAAAGATCAAAGATGTCATTACGAAAATCCGAGATACCAGAGCTAAAAATAGTATTAGTTCAAATGAAGCCCTCGCTTTGTTTGTTGAAGATAGTGCTCGTTCAAAAGCTTTGTATACTACTGACGGCCTGGAGGCGATCATCAGAAAAATGGCTAATCTTTCTTCCCTGAATTTTACCAGTGAAGAAGTACCGGGCTGTGTGTCGTTTTTGAGTGGTACCGAAAATTATTTCCTGGAGCTAGACATCACCGTTGATGTGGAGACCGAGTTAATACGATTGAAAGAAGAGTTAAATTATTCCGAAGGTTTTACTTCTTCTGTCCGAAAAAAACTGAGTAATGAACGCTTCGTTTCTGGTGCGCCGGCCGCTGTAGTCGATAAAGAAAAGGCGAAACTAGCTGACGGGGAAGAGAAGATTAAGATTTTGCTGGAGCAGATTAAGAAATTGGAGAATTAGGCGCTTCCAAGTTTAGGCAGAGCGAAGCTTGTATCGAGCGACTCTTGTCCTTTCGAGTGACATAGGAACCGAGAAAGAGTCGAAATAAAGGGAGTCAAAGCTTGTCTTGAATTGGTCGAAAGCCGGTAAATGCAAGTAGGTGATAAAGCAAGTTTTTAACTTGCGATCAGATGCTTATGCAAGTTGAAAACTTGCAGGTATTGCACCCGTCACAAGTTACGGCTGTCGCCTAAACTTGAGACAGTACAAAAAAAGCCTTCCGGAGACTGTTCCAGAAGGCTTTTTTATACTAAAAACACTAAATAAATAACCCGAAGGTTAATTACTTAATCACAACAAATGGTACGGTCTTACTTCCTTCTTCTGAAATGAAATGTACGAAATAAGTACCCGTAGCATAATTACTTACATTATAGTTGAAAGTATCATTTTGAACATTTGCATAAACACGTTCAGTCATCACTTTACCTGTAACATCCATGATCCTGATGATTGCTTCAGCATGTGCTTCCACTAAACCAAAATTTAGGTTGATGAATGACTCAGCAGGGTTTGGAGATACGGTAATTTTATTATCGTCAGAAAGAATATCTTCCACTCCGACAGGCAGTATTGGTGTTTCACCAATACTCAATCGAACAATAGGTGACAGGTCACGACCGAAACCATCAGAGCTATAAGGTTCTGTACTCAAGTCACCATTTACTCCTAACATGGAACCGTATCTTGGATTCATCAGTTCTTCTGAACGGAAAATCTGTGCGCTATAATCATAATCATCAGTGGCCATCATTACTAAATCTGTTTCATCACCAGTTGTGTATTCCAACATGATAATATAATTGCCACCATCTTTTAAAGGAATTGGAGCAATATCAAAAACAGTGGCTTCTAATAGTGGAAGGGTGATAATATCAGTACTCAATTCTGTACCTAGAATTTCGTAGAAATTAAAGCCCAGTTGTATTCTCTCATCCGGGTCAGCGTCCCCATCTACATTTAAATCTTCGATCCACTCGTATAAGGTTAGTGTAACTAGTGTACCTGGAACTTCATCTGCATTACCCAGGGCAAAAGAACCATATCTTGCAAACATTCCATCTCCGTTAGGCGTATGAAAGTAGTTGCCATAAGCCCAGCTATGAGGCTCGCCATCATCCCAGTTACTTCCTGCAGGAGAAATAAAACGAGTAGCGCCATTATCTTTTGCAAAAGTGGTATCTGTGATGATAAAGTCAAAAGATACTCCATTATTATCCGGATTTAAATCAACAGAATCCGTAGTCACCGTATAGATACCAGAATATGTTTTATTCGGGGTAGCTTCAGGAGTATAACCATCTCCGGCAAATAATACATTCTCTGCAATCGAATCCCCTTCAATCGTACCATACGCCAAATCTTCAGTATATACCGCTGCACCAGATGCATCATCTACGATAGTGACGTTGAGACTAACACCTGTCAGATCCTGGAAGCCCACATTTTCTATGTCTGCTAAGAAACCAAACTGCTCAACCTGACTGGCAGGAGTCTGGGCATTTGGAGCAATAGCAAAGAAATTGTCATTTACCCTCATGTCCACTGCAAGTACGAAAAGAGAAGTAGGATCTTCATCATAAAGCTCTACATCATCAATCAACCAGTAATACTCATAGTTGCCTGTCCAGGACCACTGAAGATAAACTGTCGCAGAACCGGCAGCTACTGTTGAGATATCAATTAGAGAAACTTCCGGGTTTCCAGACCAACGCTCGGCAGTAGTAAGGCCTTCGAATATCTGAAAGTCAGTCCAGTTAGTATTATCGGTACTTACCTGGAGAATAGCGTTTGCATCTGCATCCAATCCGAACACTCCGAGAAGACTTTCCACCTTTACCCAAACTGCAGTTGTTTGAGCAGAGCAATCAATAACATCGGTAGTCAAAGTAGCAATATGGTCAGGAGATACGCTGCCCAAAGCATCAGAATCCATGAACATATAACCATTCGCTCCCGTAGTAGAGAAAAAACTCCCCTCATGTTGGTTAGCATAAAGAGCCCAGTTTATAATACAGGCATTTGTAGCAGATGGATCGTCACACCATCCCCATGCAGCTGTACCCCCACTAGCATCTCCGG
>JBLHJZ010000123.1:0-9939 GCA_047619515.1 Saprospiraceae bacterium
CATAATCCAATTTTATATTAAAAGGATTCTTATCGCGATTGGTACTCACTGACGAAAAACCTTTGTAACGAATGCCTACACTGTCCAGCACGGTGCCATCTATGCTTACTGTTGCCAATAAACGATCCTGGTTTCCATCGACATAAAGGCTGTCCAGGATATGATCCCAATTGGTTTGTTCGAAATAAATTCGGATCTCGGGGATGAGGTCTATGTTGTAAAGATTAGTTTGTGCAACAAGGGACTTATTGCAGAGGGTAAAAATTGAAAACGTAAGTAGGAATAAATATTTGTTCATAACTTAGTCACGCTCTTACTTATCAGCTGATTATTTTCGAATCGAATGGAGATAATATAAACCCCGGCTACCTGATTTGACAAATCTATCGAAGAGACATTTCCAAGCTCCTGAATTTTATTTCCCAAAAGATCAAAAACCTGGAAGCTTTGCACTTGATGATCACTAAGTAATCCCTCGATACTGAAAACTCCATTTGACGGGTTTGGTGAGATGCGAATACTTTCATGGTTAATGACATTTTTCGCATCAAGGATAATACAGTTTTCCGCTTCCAAAAAACCGAGATTGATCAAAGCCTGTACGCCGGGATGATCACAGGTGAAACGAAACGCTTTTAAAGGATCTTGCGCATATTGCCAGACAACATTATCATTGAGATCTACTTCGTACATATATTCTTGAGATAAGGCAACGAAAGTATTTCCATTGGGCATGCTATTAGCAGCGGATTGTCCACTAGCATCATCCAGGCAGATATGTCGCCAGGTAGCACTGGCTGGTTCGTATTTTTCACCAGGTGTCCATTCGTAATTATAGCCATCAGCAGCAAAAGGTAATTCCAAAGCATCAACGGTAGAGGAAGAACCATTGCCATCATTATTGAAAAAATGAATGAATCCTCCTCTTGGACGGCCGTCGTTTGGAATCCATCTGGAATCATGTACCGGACCCAAAATAGCCTGCGCCCCGGTAATGCCGTAGTTAGCAGGATTCCCCCAACGATATAATAAATCTCCGCCCTTGCCCGAATTTCCACCTGTATGCCCGGCTGCCTCTTCGCTACTTGTACTATGATCAATAATGAATACTTCACTTAAAAAGCGGGAAGAAAAAACGATTTGATCTAAATCCGCATTATAGTCTATGCCATTGACATGAAACCAATCGCCGCTTCCAGGGCCACCGAAACCACCTACTGAAACATTAATATTCATTAGTTCCGGATGATCAGCGATTACACCATAATTTGGTTTGTCGGGATCAACATCCTGGATCATATGATCCCATAAATGCCATTCCCAAACAATTTCACCGCCTGTCCCATCCTGGGATACTTCAATGAAGTGGGTGGGGTATTTTGTGGAAGCATTTCCAGAATAGCCCATTGCCTGTAGTTCTACCTGAGATTTTACTTCCCATGCGATCAACAAAACATTACCATCAGGCATCAGAGAAATATCATGGTGGGAAACATGTTGGCTATTTGAATAAGTAAAACTCCAAACGAGATTACCCTCCGGATCAAATTCCTGTATCATTCCACCTATGGCCGCACCCTGGAGTTGGTTTCCGTTGTACACCCCTCCCCGCATAATATTACCATTGTCCATTAATAACACCGCATAATTACAAGGAGTAGGTAAAGACCAGCTGTGGGCAATATCACCATCCTTGTCGATCATATAGGTCGTGTTTTGACCAGAATGATTGTACAAGGCATAGCCATCAAATAGCTGGCTATAAGCAGCGCCTATTGAAATAGATAGGATTATTATAAGGCAAAATAGCTTTGTGAATGGTTTCATTAAATTTCAATTATTGGTGAATGTTAATTATTTGTAAATGTAATAAATCAAAATTTAAGATGTAGCTTAAATCAATGAATACGGACTCTTTGTCTATTAAACGATATTTGAATACACCCTTTCTTAAGTGGTGTAATTAATTTCGAAAAGGTTGTCTGTAAAATTAGGAAGCGCTTTAACGAGAATTTTAGGGATGAAAAAGTAACTTTGTTTAAGAACAAAAAGGAACAACCATTTGATTAATTTTAGCACCCTTACAGAATAATAATACATTAGTATAAAAATGAAGTGTTTGATAAAATCGGAAATAAAACTATGCTAACTAAAAAAATCTTCTTTTTTGCACTTCTATTTGTGTATGTTGAACTACTTCCAGCTCAACCAATTCCCTGTGAAGATCCACCGATCATGACCTCCTTTTGTGCTGATGCCTGCATTATTTGTGATATTGACGGCTTTACAGGAAGACATGAATCAACTATAGTAGGAGAAGCGCCTCCGGGCTTTGCAGGAGAGTGTACTTTCGTTGCTCATAACATGCAATGGATTGCATTTATCGCCGGGAGTATTAACCTTTCCGTTTCACTGGCAGTGTCAAATTGTCAACAAGGAATCGGATTGGAATTTGGTTTATATAAAGGGGTTGACTGCCAAAATTATCAAAGAATATCAAATTGCTTTGGTGGAGCTGCCGGTATTATAGGTCCCGGGCAAAATGGAGTAATTAATAACACCGAACCATTAGTCATCGGTCAATATTATTATATAGTGATGGATGGAGGTCTTGGAGATAATTGCGATTGGACTTTTTCTGTTCTGGATGGAACTACTCAGGTAGCGCCACTGACCACTTCAGGATTTATTGAAGGAAACAATACTACTTGCCCAAATTTTTTACAACAATATTTTGTTGACCCGCCGGTTGGAGCGACTGATTTTGAATGGACAGTAAATGGTATTATTCAAAATTCAAATACAGCCGTTTTGGATTTTACTTTCCTGGCTGCTGGAACTTATAATATTTGTATAACTGCTAAAAATGCTTGTGATGAAGCACCTCCGACCTGTTATCAAGTAGAAGTAGAAGCTTTAGTAACGGAAATCATTGATATTCTTTGTGAAGGAGAGACTTACGATGTGGCAGGTGTTGTTTTAGATGAAGGTGGTTTCTATCAGTTTGATCTAATAAATGCGGAAGGCTGCGATAGTTTAGTGACGCTGGATTTGACAGAAATTGAAACCCCGCTTTTGAATCTACAGCTAAATATTTGCGAAGGCGATACTTTATTTATTGGTACTACAGCCTATACACAAACGGGTGTTTTTCAGGAAGTATTGATTTCCTCTCAGGATTGTGATAGTATCATCAACCTTGATCTTTTTACTATCGTTTGTAATATTTCGAGTACAGATATTTCGACACCTGCTATTTGTCATGGAGAATCGTCGGGCCAAATTGCCTTCAATGTAAATACTGGTACCGCTCCTTTTACCTATAGTTGGCAGGAATTGAATGGTGCTTTCTTCGGATCAGGAAATATAAATACAGTGGGAGAAGTAATTCTGATTGAGAATATTCCGGCAGGCACTTATGTGATTACGATAGATGATGGGTTTGGAAATTTTGATATAATCATAACAGTAATCACAGAGCCACCGTTTTTGGAATTAGATTTTGTAGCTTCAGATTATGATGGATTTAATGTGAGTTGTTCGGATAGTGATGATGGGACTTTAAGTGCTTTAGTCTCTGGAGGTGTTGTTCCATACAATTATTCCTGGGATACCGAACAAGAGTCTGATTTGATTGATCAGTTGATTTCAGGAGTTTATGAATTGACGGTGACAGATGCAGGAGGCTGTACCATTGCCGGAAGTTACGAATTGTCAGCACCTGAGCCAATCTTGTTGATCGCTGAATTCCGGAATGCTGAATGCGATGGTCCTTCGACGGGTAATATTACAGCAGTGCAAACACTGGGTGGAGTGGGAGGCTATACTTTTAGTTTGAACGGTGGTGGCTTTTTGGATAGTCCTGTTTTTGACGGTCTTCCTCAAGGAGAATACCTACTAGCAGTTATGGATGCCAATGGTTGTCTTGCTGAAGTATCAGGTACCTTGATTGCTCCACAAATCCCGGAAATAGAGCTAGGAGAGGATTACGAAATTTCACTGGGTGATTTTAGCACTTTAAATCCATTGATCAATAATATTGAAATCCAGAATATAGTCTGGCAATCCACCGAGGTGTTGGATTGCTTTAATTGCTTGGAGCCACAAGTTATGCCCTTACAATCTGGATATTATATACTAAGTATTGAGTCAATTGATGGTTGTATAGCGGTGGATAGTGTATTTATTGCTGTAAGTAAATTTCGGAAGCTCTTTGTCCCCAATGTCTTCTCACCTAACTTCGATGGGTTAAATGATTTCTTTACCATATTTGGTGGACCCGAAGTTGCCATGATCAGACAGTTTTCAGTTTTTAACCGTTGGGGCGCACTGGTTTTCGATACCAGGAATATTGAACCTGGCATAGAATCTCTGGGTTGGAATGGCACTTTTAAAGGAAAAGATCAAAATACTGGCGTTTATGTGTGGATGATTGAAGTTGAATTTATTGACGGAGTGGTATTGCGATATTCTGGGAGTATTACTTTGGTGAAATAAGCGATCTGACTTTATTCAAATGGAATTGAGTGTGTGAAAAATTAGCGGAGTGTAGTGCTTTTTTTGCCACGAAGGCGCAAAGATACAAAGCTAGCGGGTACTACTACCCGCTAGCTTTGTCAACCACTCAATAGAATTGGAATGGCATAAGAATTACGAATGCCAAAACCGAGTAAAGTCTGAGCACTCTTATTTTATGTTTTTCTACTTCTTCTTCAAAAAGAAAAATTCATGCCCCATCCAACCTTCTTCAAAACACTTCTGGTTAGACTTCTCCCAAAAGGCTTGTGCCCAATATTTGAAATCCTTATCGTAAAGTGTTTTAAGCATTAACTTGGCCACATACAGCCACTTTACCAATGGAAATGTTCTTCGGAAACTCCTTCCCCAGGCTTTCATGGTCCAAATATAATGTTCGCGTCCATCGACCACATCTAGCACTTCGAAAGCACCTTCTGGAGCACAAGAATAGAAGTGCTTAAAATCCTTAGGAATCCAGCACTCAGGATAAAAGTAGGCCAGTCTGGCGAGGTGATAATACATTGGATCTTTCGAATCTACATCAAATAAATCCGGATCAGGATTTTTACCGTTCCAGGTCATAAATTGACCGGCTACTACTCCTCCGGGCAAAAGATGATCGAGTACAAAATCGAAGAAATCGGCATAAATAGCTTCTTGTTTTCCTGCTTTAAAATCGTCAATGGTCACATAATGCTCGGGAGATCCGACACATAGAATAGCATTGAATTTAAGATCAGTCTTATAAGTTTGCCAAATATCTCTATAGACTTCAAAACCGGCAGCTTTGAGATAATCGTATTTTTTCTGCGCTGGACAAAGTCCGACTACCCGTACTCCCCATTGTTTGAAGAGGTGAAGGATTGGTCCGAAACCGGAACCAACATCAAGCACAATATCCCCCTTTTTGAGACCACTTTTATTAAAGTAGTTTTGAAATTTTAATAGTTGTGCCTTATCCAGATTTTCCAGGGTGGCATCTCCATAATCACCCGGCCAGGAGTTGGAAACTGAGGCAAATTCACCAGCTACAAAACGGGTAAACAAATAATCCATCGGATCATAAGTAAGGCTTGTGGCGTTGAAGAATTTTTCTTGAATAATTGTTTTTTCTTCTAACATGTTATTGAAGTATTTTTTTTTTTTAAAATTGGCTGCAAAGCTCATCAAATTCCTGCTGTTATCCTCATTATATACCGGTTTTTTTTAGCGATTCCATATTTGAAGTATCGCAAGATTTCTTTAAAATACCACTAAGACATTAAGGCACAAAGCCGCTAAAACACAAAGTAGGAAGGGTAAAACTTAGTTTCTTTCTTTTCTACCATTAGGTAATTGCTATGATATTTGAATGAAACTTTGAAAATTACTATTATCTTTATTCTTATAAGAGGGCGTATAGCGCAAAACCTGCAAGTATAAAACAGACAGTTATTTGAGACCTGTCCCTTAATTTAGCCCTGTCCCTTAATTTCAAAACTATAAAAATTATGAGCTCGTTTAAAGAAAATTTTGAAGAAAAAAAAGATGCCCTTAAAGAAGGATATGAAGAAACGAAGGAAAATATTAGTGAATCCATCGAGAGTGGGGTAAAAAAGACCAAAAGTTTTTTTAAAAAAGTGTTGATTTATTCCCTAATCGGGCTTGTGGTCTCCGGGGGAGTGTATTTATTATGGTCAAACTGGACTTATAGTGAGGGGACTAGAACCGGATACTTGATGAAGATTTCAACAAAAGGCTATGTATTTAAAACACATGAAGGGCAATTAAATTTAGGTGGATTTCAGGAAAGTGATAATACCAGCATCATTGGTAATATATGGGATTTTTCGCTAACGGATGAGGAACTATTAAGAAACCTGGAAGTCCTGGAAGGCAAAAAAGTAATGCTTCGTTACAAAGAAATCAACAATTCAATGCCCTGGCAAGGAGATACGAATTATTATATTTATGCGGTGGAAGAGCGGTGATCCTGTTTGAAACTGCATTATTATTAGCTTTCAAAGACCGCCTTACGTTTTTCTATATTTGCCTGAAAAGCTTCCATCAAATCATCAGAAAGCAACATCGACGCATTCCAGGCTACCATATAGTTTAGAGAATCGGATACGGGATGATCTCGTTTGTATAATAGTATTTCCTTCGTTCCACGGATACACAAAGGAGATTTAGATGCGATCATTTCGGCAAGTTTTATAACCTGGCTGAGCATTTCTTCTCGGGTAGTAAAGGACTGGTTTACTAAACCAATTTTTTCGGCCTCCGGTCCAAACACATTTCTTCCGGTATAGGCCATTTCTGATACTATGCCAGGATGAATGATCGTAGGTAATCTTTGTAAAGTACCCAAATCGGCAACGAGTCCAAGGTCAATTTCCCGGATAGAAAAATAAGCATCATCCGTACAATAGCGCATATCACAAGCGGTAATAATATCTACAGCACCTCCAATGCACGCTTTATGAATAGCAGCTAAAACAGGCTTCCGGCAATTTTCAATAGCAGTGATGGTATTTTGAAGTTTAAAAATAAACTTTCGTAATGCTTCTCTTTTTCGACCCTCATCCTCGATGGCCGAAAATTTTTGAATCTCCATCAAAGCCTCCAGATCTATACCCGCACAGAAGTTTTTACCTTCTCCAGTTAATATAATTACTCTAACATCAGGATCGTCTTGCAACATTTCAAAAACGGATTGCAATTCTTCCCATGCTTTTATATGCAGAGCGTTAGCTTTTTCAGGGCGATTGATGGAGACTTGAGCAATGTGGTTTTCAATATGGACTTTGAAAGAAGTAAAAAGCATGACTTGAGATTTTTTGTTAGGTGATATGTTTTTAAACAGGTGCTCAATGCGGCAATTTAGGCTTCAACACCCCATACACAAATGTCCCGACCAAAGCACTAAAAATAATCACAAAGATGATAAGATACCCATGACCCACCAAAGTATATAATGGCCCCGGACAGGCACCCGTCATTGCCCAGCCAAATCCGAATATCGTTCCACCTAGTATACTTGCTTTATAGGTTTTTGGCTTGTCCGCAAATTCAAAGGCATTTCCGTAAATATTTTTTAGTTTGGTTCTTTTTAAAAGATAATGTGTCACGGCACCGACCACCACCGCAACACCGATGATACCGTACATATGGAAACTTTGAAAGCGGAACATTTCCTGAATCCGAAACCAGGAGATAGCCTCCGATTTGGTCATTACGATTCCAAATAATATTCCTACTAATAAAAAATTAAGTAACTTCATTTTGTCTGGATTTTATAAGGAGAAAATTAAAGGAAATAATAAATGAGTCATGATCAGGCCGCCAATGAAAAAGCCGACCACTGCAATCAATGAGGGCATTTGCAAATTGGAAAGTCCAGAGATAGCATGTCCTGATGTACAGCCTCCTGCCCAACGGGTACCAAAGCCAATAAGGAATCCTCCAACCACCATTATGATAAATCCCTTTAGGGAGAGTAAAGCTTCGAAATTGAAAACTTCAAGGGGTAAATAACCGGTACCTTCAGCTACCGTCAATGGCATTGTAACCCCGAGAGCTGCCAAATCCGTAATAGTGGCCTGAGCTATCTGAACCGGTTCCGGGCTTGCCAGGAGCGTAGAGCCAATCCCTCCACCAATAATACTTCCCACAATAAATACCAATAACCAGGAATGACTTTTCCAATTATAATTAAAGTATTCAATCTTTTTACCGGCTCCTCCGATAGCACAAAATGCCCTAAATGAAGAGGATACGCCAAAACGTTGTCCCAGATATATTAAAAGGAACATGACCAGGGCTATCATCGCTCCCGATATTGACCAGTGCCAGGGTTGGCTTAAAAATTCAATCATTCTTTTTCTTTTTATATTTAGGTAAATCCAATAGCAATAGGTATAGATTGTTTTGAGTCAAAATCAAATGAAGTGCAAAGTAAGTAATAATCTGAGAGTTAATACGTGATCAAAGTCACATAGCTTTACACTTGATGATTAGTTTTTTAGTAAAACTGTTCTTTTATTTATAAATGGCTAAGAAACATTCGGGGCGAAAGATAGCAGTTTCAGCTTAATTTTTAACCTGTAGACAGATATAATTTGATAATTTGTACTTTCATTTGAACTTTAACTTCATTATTCTTGCAATCCTTGGAATGCTTTTATCTTCACAATACATCCTGACATTTATAATAATAGCAGACATCATTGTCAATAAAATAATAAGCACCAGTGCAGACGACATCCCAAAAAAATCAGCCACTATTCCGGTAAGTAATGCACCTACCGCATATCCCAGATCCCGCCACATTCGGAATACACCAATGCTTTCAGCCCGCTGTGCCGGATGAGTACTATCTGCAATTGCGCTTAAAAAAGTAGGATATACCATCGCCGTTCCCCAGCCCAAAAAAACGGCAGCTACAATATCCAACCAATACTGCGTAGATAATAAAATCCCAATCAGCGCAACAGATTGAAGGAGCATCCCTAAAAACAATAAATCCTTTTTACAATAATGATCACCCAGTTTTCCTGTAAATAATTGGCCAAGTCCCCAGACCACCGGATATATCCCAGCCACAACACCTATTTGCGCCAGTGAATAATTTTTTGCCAATAAGAAAAGAGGCAGTAGCCCCCAGACCATACCGTCATTTAGATTATTGACAAGCCCAGCCTGAGAGATACTTCCCAAATTAGGATGCTTCCAGGTAGTTTGCCAAAAGATATTGTCCAATTTCTTTTTGGGGTGATCTACGGTTTCCGCTGCTACGTGTTGGTGGGTGTCCTTTATAAAAAATAAGCTCCCGAGAAGACCAGCAACCACCAGTACAATTCCTATATAAAAAGGGTAGGGGCGAAGTCCATAATTTGCGGCCACCCAACTGGTCGCAAAAGCTACAATCCCCACAGATAGATAGCCGGCGAATTCATTAATTCCCATAGCCAGCCCCCTGTCTTTTGGCCCAACCAAATCTATCTTCATAATCACCGTAGCCGACCAGGCAAATCCCTGATTAATTCCTAAAAGCACATTGGTAAAAATAATCCAGTTCCAGTCAGGCGCATACATCAGTAAGAATGGCACTGGTAAACCGAATAACCAACCAATCACCAGCATTCTTTTTCTACCCCAGCTATTGGCATACTTGCCCATAAAGTAATTCGCCATCGCTTTAGTGATCCCAAAAACTATGATAAAAGAAAGAATGGCGGTTTTGACGGAAAGATGAAACTCTTCTTCTGCGATAGATGGGAGTATACTGCGTTCGAGGCCGATCATCCCACCGACAAAGGCGTTGATGATGACTAGCAGGGTGAATTGCTGCCAGTTTTGTTTTAGGCCTGGTTTTATATTTTTGACGGTTCCCATTTCAGTGGCACAAAGGAACGATTTTAAATCAAACCAATCTGTGAT
>JBLHJZ010000124.1:0-9888 GCA_047619515.1 Saprospiraceae bacterium
CTGCAATCCAAAGTTGACAAAGCTCACTTCCCACATTGACAAGGATCACCTCCCGAAGTGAAGCCATGCCGTAGCTTTGATTCATTAAATACTATTTCTAAGTTCATGTTGGGAATTTTGGCTCGAAGCTCAAATTCCTAACATAGGCTAAAACAAGCTTCCAATTAAATGCGGCAAATTACTCTTGTTTCAATCATAGTTCTTCTTTTCAATTCCTGTAGTGAAGAACCGACACAGATAAAGCCCTCTTATGGCACGATGACCGAATCCGTATACGCTTCCGTAACCGTCCAGCCAGAAGATATGTATCATATTTATTCAGCGGCTGCCGGCATACTCAGCAAGGTTTTTGTAAAAGAAGGTGACCTGGTAAAAACAGATCAGATCCTTGCTCAAATTACTACGACAAATCCGAAAATCAATATCGAAAGTGCTGAGTTGAATGTAAAATTCTCTCGCGAAAATTATCTGGGGCAAACGGCTATTTTAACCAGTATCGAAGATGAAATAAAAGCAGTCAAAGAGCAATTAAGCCTGGACTCCTTAAATTATTTCAGACAGCGAAATCTCTGGGATCAAAATATAGGATCAAAATTCGAACTGGAAAATAAAAAGCTAAAATATGAATTGACCAAAAATAATCTGGAAATTTTAAAAAAGAAATATCAGCAAACTGAGCTTGAACTTGAAAATAATTATAAACAATCACAAACCGCATTAAAGAAAGCACAATCTACCCTTAGCGA
This sequence comes from Saprospiraceae bacterium, assembly GCA_047619515.1. Lineage (GTDB taxonomy): Bacteria > Bacteroidota > Bacteroidia > Chitinophagales > Saprospiraceae > JAHDHW01. The sequence goes on from JBLHJZ010000124.1 coordinate 747, forward strand.
TTATTTTATTAGCGCTAAAATAAACGGTACGGTCTATTCTCTGCTAAAAAATGAAGGAGAATCAATCAATCAACAAGAACCTTTTGCCCAGGTCGGTAAGAGTGATTCTTTTATTATAGAAATGCTGATTGACGAAGTTGATATTGCCCGAATTGATTTAGCTCAACAAGTATTAATCACCCTGGATGCTTATGTAGGACAGGTTTTCGAAGCGGTTATTACTAAGATATATCCATTAAAAGATACCCGGACCCAAACCTTTAAAATAGAGGGGAAATTTAATCAGGCTCCACCAAAGTTATACGCTGGTTTATCAGGAGAGGCGAATATCGTTTTATCTACAAAAAAGAATACTATGACTATTCCTTTGGAATACCTTATTAACAATAACAGCGTAAAAACTACTAAAGGAGAAACTGAGATAGAAATCGGCATGAGAAATCTCGGATATATTGAAATCATTTCAGGAATTGATACGGGAACGGTTATTATTAAACCTTAAGCTCCATGACTAATTTCAAAATCATTCTCGACATCACCAGGACACATTTATTGTCAAGGATTAAGCAATCCGGGATTGCAGCATTGGGCGTGACTTTTGGCATTGGCACTTTTATTATTCTGGTTAGTTTTATGACCGGGCTAAACGGTTTGTTGGATGGATTGATTTTAAACAGAACACCTCACATACACATCTACAATGAGATCAAGCCAAGTGAGACTCAGCCTATAGATTTAGTGGATGCTTTAAAAAACAACTTCAATGTGATTCGTTCCATTAAGCCTAAAAAAAGTCAGGTGAGAATCCATAATGCATTGCCACTAATTGCTCACCTGGAAAAAGATGCCAGGGTCAAAGGGGTTACCCCGCAGGTTTCGGCCAATGTGTTTTATCTTGCCGGGTCTATTGAACTAAATGGCCTGGTGAAAGGCATCAATGTACGGGAAGAAGTACGGCTGTTCAATTTCGGGGATTATATTATAACAGGAAGTCCGCAAGATTTATTGAAAAGTAATAACGGTATTTTATTGGGTGCCGGGCTTGCATCAAAAATGTCACTATCAGTTGGCGACCGTATTCAGGTGAGTACAATAAGTGGTGGTATTTTTCCCCTCAAGATCGTTGGCATCTTCCAGAGTGGCCTGGCTGATATTGATAATATACAAAGTTACGTAACTTTAAAAACCGCCCAGCAGCTTCTCGGTGAAGGCAGTAATTATATTTCCGACGTCAATGTAAAACTGTGGGATATAGAAAATTCCGTTTCTATGTCAAAACAAATCAGCCAACTTTTCAACCTTACTGCAATTGACATAAAAACCGCCAATGCTCAGTTCGAAACCGGAACCTTTATTCGTAACCTCATCACCTATGCCGTATCTGTAACACTCCTAATCGTCGCCGGCTTCGGCATCTATAATATCCTCAATATGCTTATTTACGAAAAAATGAATGACATCGCCATTTTAAAAGCAACAGGGTTCTCGGGTAATGATGTGAAGTTGATCTTTATTAGCCAGGCGCTGATTATTGGTTTGATTGGCGGTCTATTAGGATTGATACTCGGGCTGGGTGTTTCTGTTTTAATAGACAATGCGCCCTTCAATACGGCAGCTTTGCCTACGATCAAAACATATCCTGTAAATTTTAATCCGCTTTATTACCTCATCGGAATTGTCTTCGCTATGATATCCACCTTTTTGGCTGGTTATCTTCCAGCTAGGAAAGCTCAAAAAATAGATCCTGTAGAAATTATCAGGGGACAATAATTATATCGAATGAATTCAGTACTGGAAGCAAAAAATATAAATAAGTACTTCGAAAAACCGGTACTTAATCATGTGCTAAAAGATATTTCTTTTAATATCAATGAAGGGGAGTTTGTATCGATTATGGGAAAATCCGGTTGCGGGAAGTCCACACTTTTGTATATTCTGTCTACAATGGACACGGATTATAAAGGAACACTATTTTTAGGTGGGCAAAAATTGACCGGTAAGCCAGCGAATGATCTTGCCCGCATTCGGAACGAACAAATTGGGTTTGTATTCCAATTTCATTATTTATTGTCTGAATTCACGGTACTTGAAAATGTAATGCTCCCCGCCCGGAAATTAGGCAGAAAAACTAATCAGGAGATCAAACGAGATGCACTTGAAAAATTATCCGTTCTGGGGATAGAAAGTGAAGCCTACAAAAAAGCTTCTATGATTTCAGGTGGTCAAAAACAAAGAGTAGCGATCGCCAGGGCATTGATCAATGATCCAAAAATAATCATGGGTGATGAGCCCACCGGTAATTTGGACAGTACCAATGCCGAAAATGTTTTTAATATTTTTAGATCACTTAGCAAGACCCAAGATCTTTCCTTACTCGTCGTCACCCACGATCTGGATTTCGCTCAAAAAACGGATAGAATAATTACAATGGCAGATGGTGCGATTATTAATCCTTTTGACAAAAGTCAGCTCTCCTTGTGATTTTAGTCACTTCTCGTAGCTCTTTACCACAATACCTTTGTTCTGAGTTTTTTGAAATTTGAGATCATCAAAACCACTTTAAGGCGAAAAATTCAAGAATTGGTCGGGAGTTTAATATTTCAAATAAATTCGGAATAGAAATAAGTGGGGGAGCCCTTTTTGTTTTGTATCATAAAAAAACTAAATAAGAACCTTCCAATAATTGGTTTGATTTCAATTTGGATTTTCCTGTGATCCCAAGCATAGGAGCTGGCGTTTTTTATAGGATTTAATTTCTGAAAAAAATAAAATCATGAAATATTATTTTAGTAAACTTTTAAAAGGAAAAAATTTTGAGGAGGCTGTTGGACAAGTAACCACCGAATTAAAAAAAGAAGGCTTCGGTGTACTTACAGAAATTGACATAAAAGCAACTTTAAAAAAGAAGCTGGATGTTGATTTTAAAAAATACAAAATCCTTGGCGCCTGCAATCCTCATTTTGCCTATAAAGCCTTGCAGGAAGAAGATAGAATTGGGGTTTTTCTTCCTTGCAATGTGATCGTAGAAGAACATGAAAGCGGAATGATTGAAGTATCTGCTGTCGATCCTATTGCTTCGATGAGTGCAGTCAAAAATGATGCGCTAGGGCCTATCGCTAATGAAATTCAGCAAAAACTGATGCGGGTTATTGAGCAGCTCAATTAAGAGAGTATGTCGGGAATTTGGGCTTCGAGGTGAAAACTGGCATTTTTTTGATTAGACGAAGTTCAAAAACCGGAGTTATGCCATAGCATAATGAGGATTTTTGAGCTGAAGTATAAGCGAAAAAAGGACGTTTGTAGGCCGAATGCTAAAATCCCAACATACTCTAACGTCTTTTAGGAATTAAATGATTAGTATATTTGGGATATTGATTCACATCCAATTATTGATATAGCATTTTGAATAAAAAAACAACTCTTAAATACATCTCCCGAACCGTCTGGACTTTATCGCTAGTGAGTTTATTTACGGATATGGCAAGCGAAATGCTATATCCGATAATGCCTATTTATCTAAAAACGATCGGGTTTTCAATAGTCCTGATCGGTATTCTTGAAGGAGTAGCAGAAGCAACTGCGGGACTAAGCAAAGGATATTTTGGTAAGCGTTCTGATGTCGCAGGCAAGCGGGTTCCCTTCGTACAGCTCGGTTATGCTTTGAGTGCGATCTCCAAACCCATGATGGCCTTTTTCGTTTATCCACTTTGGATTTTCTTTGCCAGAACCACCGATCGCTTTGGCAAAGGGATACGGACCGGAGCTAGAGATGCCATGCTTTCTGATGAGGCAAGTCCCGAAACAAAAGGAAAGATCTTTGGCTTCCATCGTTCAATGGATACTTTGGGTGCTGTGCTTGGCCCTTTGCTCGCTTTGGTCTACCTCTATTATTTCCCGGAAGATTATATCACCTTATTTTATCTTGCTTTTATTCCCGGAGTATTTGCAGTCATTGCTACCTTTCTACTAAAAGATAAAAATCGAACTGCTGCTATTCCAAAAAAAATTACACCAGTTTTCTCTTTTTTAAATTATTGGAAAACCAGCCCCTTGGCCTATCGTAAATTGGTGACCGGGCTTTTGTTATTTACCTTGTTTAATAGTTCAGATGTTTTTCTATTATTAAAAGCAAAAGACGTCGGCCTTGATGATACCGCGATCATTGGCATGTATATTTTTTATAACCTTATCTATGCTCTATTTGCTTTCCCGGTGGGTATTCTTGCTGATAAAATCGGCTTAAAGAAAATTTTTATTTTCGGCCTTTCCTTGTTTGCCCTTGTATATTTTGGAATGAGTACAGGGACAAATTTCTATACTTTGACGGGCTTATTTTTTCTTTATGGTATTTATGCAGCTTCTACAGAAGGGATTTCAAAAGCCTGGATCAGCAATATTACAGATAAAAAAGATACCGCGACCGCTATCGGAACCTATTCCGGATTTCAAAGTATTTGTACCATGATAGCAAGTTCATTAGCTGGGTTAATCTGGTACACCTTCGGAGCAGCTGCGACATTTATAACCGCTGGTGTTGCTACGGTGTTGGTAATTTGTTATTTTATTTTTGTTGTAAAAATGGAGGTTCAAAAGACCTAAATAATTAAGCTTAGCCTAATAATTTTAACAATCTTGATAGTATGTCTATAACTAATTTTGATATAAAAGGATTAACTGACGAACAGGTAAAAGAAGCCCGGAACAAACACGGCTCCAATAGCCTGGATTTTAAAAAAGAAAATGGTTTTATAGTAATACTGAAAAGTCTGGTAAAAGAGCCAATGGTTATTTTATTATTGGTGGCGGCTGTCATTTATTTTATTAGTGGCCAAATCGGCGACAGCATTTTTCTTGCCGTAGCTATTGTACTGGTCGCCTCGATTTCGCTATACCAGGATTCCAGAAGCCGCAATGCTTTAGACAAATTAAAAAAATTTACCCAGCCCAATTGTAAAGTAATTCGAAATGGGGAAGTTGCGGAAATTAAAAGCGAAAAGCTGGTACTGGGAGACCGCCTGATGATAGAAGAAGGTACGATCATCGCTGCAGATGGTATTATTATTCACTCCAATGACTTCTCTGTCAACGAATCTATACTCACCGGAGAATCCTTATCCGTTTATAAAGATTCTACAAAAGAAGATAACTTAGTCTACCTGGGAACTACCGTGGTCAGCGGTCTGGCAATTGCGACGATCACAGCTATTGGTAATCTAACCGAGTTGGGAAAAATTGGTAAAAGCCTGGAAAGTATAAAAGAAGAGAAGACACCTTTAGAAATCCAGATTAATGATTTTGTAAAAAAAATGGTATTGGCCGGTGCTGTGGTTTTCCTATTTGTCTGGCTCCTCAATTATTTACAAACGTATAGTATTTTAGACAGCTTACTCAATGCGCTCACCCTTGCGATGAGTATTTTACCCGAAGAAATTCCGGTTGCCTTTACCACCTTTATGGCAATCGGTGCCTGGCGGATGATGAACAAAGGTATTATTGTAAAACAAATGAAAACCATCGAAACGCTTGGAATTGCTACCGTAATTTGTGTAGATAAAACCGGAACGATCACAGAAAATAAAATGAGCCTGGCAAAATTGTTTATCTTTTCTACTAAAGAAATCGTCAACCCTGATCACCTACTTGGCAGTCCTGAAAAAGAATTACTCCGGCTTGGAATGTGGTCCAGCGAGCCTATTCCATTTGATCCGATGGAACTGGCGCTGCATGAGACTTATGCTAAAATAGTATCAGAGGATGAAAGACCTCATTTTAAAATGGTTCACGAATATCCGCTCGGAGGGAAGCCACCAATGATGACCCATATCTTTGAAAATGAAGCAGGGATCAGGATCATCGCAGCGAAAGGCGCTCCGGAGGCTTTGATGAATGTATCGAATCTCGCGGAGGCGGAAAAGCAAGAAATCAATGTCGCTATTAAAACGATGGCCACAGAAGGTTATCGGCTCCTGGGAGTAGGACAGGCACAATTTGAGGGAAATGATTTTCCAAACCAACAACAGGAATTCCAATTTGAATTCAAAGGTATTATTGCTTTTTATGATCCGCCAAAGAAAAATATTCAATCCGTATTTGATGATTTTTATACTGCCGGTATTGATGTAAAAATTATAACTGGAGATAATGCAGAGACCACCGCTTCCATTGCCAGGCAGATCAATTTCAAAGATTATGAAAAAAGTATGAGCGGCGAAGAGCTAATGCTGTTGGATGAGGCTGCCTTACGAAAACGGGTGGTCAACACGCAAGTTTTTACCCGGATGTTTCCGGAAGCTAAACTAAAAATAATCAATGCTTTAAAAGCGGAAAACGAGATAGTAGCGATGACCGGCGACGGGGTAAACGACGGGCCGGCACTCAAGGCTGCTCATATCGGCATTGCGATGGGGAAACGAGGAACTGAAATCGCGAAGCAGGCTTCTTCTTTGATTTTGGTGGAGGACGATTTATCCAAAATGGTGGCTGCGGTTGCTATGGGTAGAAAGATTTATACCAATCTTAAAAAAGCAATTCAGTATATCATCTCCATTCATATTCCGATTATCCTTACTGTTTTTATTCCTTTGGCATTAGGTTGGATTTATCCAAATATCTTCTCCCCTATCCATGTCATTTTATTAGAATTAATCATGGGACCCACCTGTTCTATTATTTATGAAAATGAGCCGATGGAAAAGAATACCATGATTCAAAAACCCCGACCAGTTTCCAGTACTTTTTTTAATTGGAAAGAACTGACGACCAGTATTATACAAGGATTAATGATTACCGCTGGTGTCTTGATCATCTATCAATATGCAGTCATGGCAGGATTCAACGAACCGATTACCCGGGCTATGGTATTTACGACACTCATTGCTGCCAATATATTTTTGACCCTGGTCAATCGTTCTTTTTATTATTCCATCTTTACGACCTTGCGGTATAAAAACAACCTGGTGCCCTGGATCATCGCTGCTACTCTTGTGCTTACAGGCTTGTTACTTTTTGTAAAACCATTGACCGCTTTTTTTGAATTTGAACGTTTGGATGTATTCCAACTATTGCTTAGTATCGGGACAGGCTTCCTGTTTGTGATCTGGTATGAGATGGTGAAGTGGCGGGAACGGAGGCGCGATAAGGAATGATGGCTGATGTGTGTATACAAGACTTGGCGGCGGCTATCCGACCTGATCGTTGAGTGCTTATTATATTCGCTATTTGTTTTGGTGGAAAATTAATTACTGCCACTACTTGATTGCCTATTACAGGTAGGAATCAAAATTTTAAAAATACCTTTCGCACATCTCAAAAATTTCTTTAATACTATTCGTATTTTTTATACTAGTCAGCAATACTTCAATCGTTTCATTTGGTATTGCCTTATTAACCTCTAAGCAAATTTCCAACATTTGTTTAATTTCTTCTAAATCCATTTGCCGTTCCACTAGTCCAGGGTAAACGCCAGCCTGCATACTTCCATTCGTTTCAAATACTGAATTAAAAACTTTGCCAGAACTATCAATTATTCTCTCTCGTTCATCCCATTCCCAATCCCAGAACTGGATATCTTCAATAACTTCTTCAACCGAAGTTTTAAAAACCAGATCGAAAGGTGTACTTGGGTCATAATGAAAAATAGGATAATTTAAGGGTACGCCAAATTTAGTAGTTTCCCAAAGTTCTTGTTGTTTCTTTATTGAGTCTTCAAATAATGTCATTTTTGTTTTATTTTCCCTTATGACCACCAACGCCCCGCTAAACCCAACTCGCTATTACCTTTAGCCGCCTATGCGTTTATTTCCTTCTTTGCGAGCCAAAGTAGCGCTTTGCCCCATCTAATCCAAAGGATTCTCCATACTTATGTTAGCTACCTTTAAGAAAGGGGTAGAGGCCTCCGCGATCCTTCTTTTCTCTCGGTTTTAAATAATTCACCGCTAAAATACGAGAGAAAGAGAACCGCAAAGCATTTTAATGAACTACCCTGACCCAGAGGCTACACAAAGCCATAATAACTAGGTAGCCACTCTATTTTTGAATAAAGCCATTTCTTTTGAGTGCGTGATATATTTTGAGGCTTTTAGCTTTTAGCAGTTGGCTTCCCTTTATCACGTCCAAAAACGCGCAGGAGAAAAGCCATCAGCTAATAGCAAATAGCTTGAATTTAGTTTCCGGCAATAGAACTGTTTTATCAATACCGGATGTGCCGACCTTATGGGAGACCACTCAAGCAAGTTTGCAATTTGCGTTTTTCCATGATCCTGCTGCCCCCTACCTCTCCCGGATAAGCGCATTAAAATACCATTTAATACCCCAATAAAGACAAATATTAAAATAGCCTATTCTTTTTATATTGTAAATAACATAATATTTTCGGGATTGTATACATTTAAACTTTATATTCTGGGAGAGACTAGAGAGGAGGAGTGGCAAGAGGGATGAATTAAGGGGAATAGGTTTTTTTTGGTTTTTATGGGAGGATTTGTTTGAGGGAGGACTGGGATGCTTAAGCGAAATATATGTCATATGTTGTGTGTATGGAATTATTAGACTCTCGTACTTTTTTTTCTCTTCAAAACAAATTTAGCATATCCTCCAGATAAATAGGCAATATTCCACCAATAGACAGATAAATATTTCCAGCGCATTTTCTTTCTCAGATGATAAGTTTTATAGTGCTTTAGGATTCCTAAATACGAATTCATGCTGCTTAAAAAAGTAGCGAGTTCTTTTTTGCCTGGCTTATAATCCCTGGCTATGGCACTTTGTTTGGCTATGGCATCATAGAAGTTGCCTTTGGTACGGTTGCCTATGTATATTCTGTTGGGTTTGATGATGGCTCCTAAGAAGGGTACGCCTTTACTATAATGTTGCAGGTATATTTTCTTCGGATGCAAACTCAGCTTTAATGTGGAAAACAGAAAGTCTGAAAGAACCGGAAGGAGGGACTTGAGGTACTCCTTATCCGGGTGCACAAGGACAAAATCATCCACGTACCTGCCGTAATACTTGATTTTTAGATCGTGTTTTACAAAATGATCAAACTGGTCCATATAAAAATTGGCGAATACCTGGCTGGTCAGATTGCCTATGGGAAGGCCACAATCCTGTGCACTGTGAAACAGGCTCTTGTTTTTAGGTAAGC
>JBLHJZ010000125.1:0-9836 GCA_047619515.1 Saprospiraceae bacterium
TTGTATTTCAGCCTTTTCTAATTTTATTATTATTGGTGGCGATCATCCCTTCCTTCCTCAATGAGATCAAATTCAGTAGATACAGTTATTCCCTGGTACGATCCTGGACTCCCGAACGGCGGGAATTAGATTATCTCCGTTTCATTGGCGCAAGCGATGAGACGGCCAAGGAAATTAAACTATTTAGTCTTGCGGATTTTATCAGCGAGCGCTTTTCCTTACTGGCCAATAAATATTACCTGGCCAATAAAACCTTAGCGATCAAGCGGGCGGTCTGGGGTAGCCTTTTCAATATCATCGGTGATCTTTCTTACTATGGTGCTTATATTATCATCGTAATCAGAACGGTTGGCGGGGTGATTACCCTTGGAGATTTAACCTTTCTCGCCGGATCTTTCCGCAGTCTTCGCAATCAGTTGCAGACTATCTTTCAGCGTTTTACGCAAATTACAGAGAGTGCGCTCTACCTGAAAGACTATTTCGACTTCATGGATATTGATTACAATCAAAAAGTAGCGCTGTCTAATCCTGGTAAAATTGAACCGATTTCAAAAGGATTCACTTTCGAAAATTTATCGTTTAAATATCCGGAATCGGATCAATATGTTTTAAAAGATGTCAGCTTCCACATCAGAGCGGAAGAGAAGATGGCACTGGTCGGTGAAAACGGTGCCGGAAAAACGACCCTGGTGAAATTGCTTTTGCGGATGTATGAACCTACGGAAGGCAGGATTCTCCTTGACGGAAAAGATATCTGGAGTTTCGATGCCGATGAATACCAAAAACTGTTTGGCGTTATTTTTCAGGATTTTGTTCGCTATTATTTTACTGCACGGGAGAATATCGCTGTCGGAAAAATCGAAGACCTTGGCAACCAAAATCAAATCGAATATGCTGCTAAAAAGAGCCTTGCCGACCAGGTGATCGAGGAGCTTCCTCAAAAATATGACCAGCCACTCGGTAAGCGTTTTCATGAGGGTAAAGAACTTTCCGGCGGTCAATGGCAAAAAGTCGCCCTGGCTCGTGCTTATATGAAAAATGCGGAAGTCATTGTGCTCGATGAACCGACCGCCGCACTAGATGCCCGGGCAGAGTTTGAAGCTTTTGAACGATTCACGGAACTTTCCGAGGGTAAAACCGCCATCCTGATTTCGCATCGTTTTAGTACAGTCCGTATGGCGGATCGCATTTTGGTGCTAAAAGATGGTGGCGTTCTGGAATTAGGCACTCATGAGGAATTGTTGCATAACAAAGGGCTTTATGCGGAGTTGTTTAATTATCAGGCGCAGGGGTATAGGTAATCGGGGGTGAGGGGTGAAAAGTGAGGCGTGAGGAACTAGGAGTGTACAATCTTTTCTTTTGGGATTTTATTTGAGGTGGTTTAATTATAGAAATAGTTTCTAAAAGTGTATATTATGTAATACTTTTATACAATGTTCTATTTTTTTTAAACCATAAACTCAAAAATTATGCGCTGGCAAGGAAAAGAAGGTAGCAAAAATGTAGATGACCGAAGAGGAAGAGGAGTAAAAAGAGGAGCAGCAGGGGTCGGAATCGGCACCATTATCTTAGCCTTAGTTTACATGCTTTTGGGGGAAGATCCTCAACAAATCCTCAATCAGGCGCAACAATCTCAACCTCAATATGAGCAACAAACCCAGGCAGGAGGGCAAGACGATGAATTGAAGCAGTTTGTCTCCGTCGTACTCAAGCAAACGGAGGAGGTCTGGAATAAGCTATTCATTGAGCAGGCAGGACAGCAGTATCAGGAGCCTATTTTGGTGGTGTACTCCGGACAGGTTTCTTCTGCTTGCGGCCATGCAAGTGCTGCCACCGGGCCTTTTTACTGCCCTGGAGATTATAAACTTTATATCGATCTTTCTTTTTACCAGGAGTTGAAAACTAAGTTTCAGGCGCCTGGTGATTTTGCAATGGCTTATGTCGTCGCCCATGAAGTAGCGCATCATGTACAAAATCTTTTGGGCATTACAGCTTATGTAGACAAGCAAAGAAATCAACTCAGCAAAGCCGATTTCAATCAACTATCCGTCCGACTAGAACTCCAGGCAGATTTTTTTGCAGGAATCTGGGTTCATCATGCCCAACAGATGAATAATATCCTGGAGAAAGGGGATATAGAAGAAGCCTTGAATGCGGCACATGCTATCGGAGATGACCGGTTGCAAAAGAAATCTCAGGGGTATATAGTTCCGGATGCCTTTACGCACGGGACTTCTGAGCAGCGGGTTCGGTGGTTTACCAAAGGCGTCAAATCCGGAAAAATGGACGATGGCGATACTTTTGGGATAGCTTATAGGAATCTTTGATTGGGAAAGGGTGGGAAGGGAAGCCTTAACTTTGAAACACAAAAAAATAAAGCATGTCAGATCCAATAGCTATCAAAAAATCACTCCTTTTCCAATGCGCCGAACTGATGCAAGAGAAAGTGGATGTCCTGGAAAAAATGACCAGCGACATGCAGGATAGCGCCAATAATGAAACCAAGAGCAGCGCCGGTGATAAGTTCGAAACCGGTAGAGCGATGATGCACATGGAAAGAGATAAATACGCCAGGCAACTCGCACAGGCTGTTCTCGTCCGCGATCAACTGGAACGCATTGACCCTGAGAAAATTTTTGACCATGTAACTTTCGGCGCCATAGTCAAAACCAAATTGGCTAATTACTTTATCGCCATTAGTGCTGGAAGGATAGAAGTAGAAGGCGAAAAGTTTTATGTAATTTCTCCACAAGCTCCGCTGGCACAGGAGATCCTTCAGAAAAAGGCGGGGGATACTTTTGTATTTAATGACCAGGAGGTCAAGGTGTTGGAGGTGTTTTGATACTAAAGCAAGTTTAGCGAAGCGTAACTTGCGTAAGACTATATAAGCAAGTTTCTAACTTGCCTCATCTGAAAAAACAAACCCTTCAAAGCCTCAACCTTTCAACCCCTCCACCAACATAGCAAAAACATCCGCCTCCAATTTCTCCACACTGACTTTTCGTCCCGGTTTGTACCAATAATGTATCCATCGAAAAGAGGAAAGAATCGTATACAAAGCAATGGTTGAGTCGATATTTTTAAACACCCCAGATTCGATTCCAATATCGATAATTTTTTTAAACCGATTTTCATAGTCTCGCCTTTTTTCTAAAAAGTCACTGAGAAAAGGTTCGCTGAGGTGTCGCCATTCATCATTAAAAACGGTAGTGGAAGTTGGATTTTCGGTAGCGATATGGACATGAAGTCGGATCAATGCTTTGAGTTGTTCAGTAGGCGTGGCACCGGATTGTTCAATAGAAGAAATGCCCGCGATAAATTTGTCGGCATTCTCCAGGCAAATTTTCCGGAGTACTTCCTCTTTAGATTTTAGATGATTATACAAACTGGAAGCTTGTTCCAGGCCAACCCGTTCCGCCAATTCGCGCATAGATGCAGCGAGGTAGCCTTTCTCCATAAAAAGTTCTGCTGCGGTTTCGAAGACGATTTGCTTTTTTGTTTTTTTCATTTAATTTTACTGGAAGTAAAATTCATGTCCCCTCTCCGTGGTTCTCATTTTCTGCAGTTTTTAATAATTCACCGCTGAAAAAAGGAGAGGCGCGGAGAATTGAAGCATTGAATTGTTATCAAAATACCATACAAGCTTTGAGGTTAATTTTGCTAATTGCTATCTTCAAAGCCCTAAAGTCATTTCTCATCAAAATCCACCACAATCTTCTCTGTCCTTGGGTGTGATTGACAAGCCAGGATGAAACCGGCTTCCACCTCCTCGGGTTCAAGCGCATAATTAACATCCATTTCTACTTCGCCCTCAATGAGCTTGGCACGGCAGGTACAACAAACGCCACCTTTGCAGGCATAGGGCAAATCAGCTCCTTGTTTTAATGCCGCATCAAGAACGGACATACCTCCATAGTCCAGCGGAAATTCAATAGCATGTCCGTCTAAACGGATGGTCACTTTACTGGCTTTGGAAGGATCGAAGGATGGTTTTTCCGTAGCGGAAATTTTCTTCCCCCCTGGCTTTTTGTCGGGTGAAGTGAACAACTCTATGTGGATTTTTGACTTTTCAACTTCCAGCGTTTCCAGCGCTTCTCGGATCGCCAGCATCATTGGTTCAGGGCCGCAGATAAAATATTCGTCAATGTCTCTGGGGTCGAAAAGTAAGCGGGCAAACTGCAGGGTCTTTTCTTTAGAAATAAATCCATTAAACAAGGGAGCGTCCAATCTTTCCTCACTAAAAACATGGTGAACAGTCAGCCGATCCATGAATTCATTTTTTAGCGCTTCAATATCTTCTCTGAAAATAATGGAATCAAAGCCCCTGTTTCCGTAGAAAAGGGTGAAGTTGCTTTTCGGCTCCGTCTGCAAGACTGTTTTAAGAATAGAAATCACAGGCGTAATACCGCTACCTCCTGCAAAGGCAACGTATTCCTTTTCGTTATCCGGTTTGACTTCCGAGTAAAAGCGACCCATGGGGGTCATTACATCAAGAGAATCTCCAACCTTTAAAACCTGATTAGCGAAAGTGGAAAATTTCCCAAAAGGAACCTGTTTAATGGCTATTCTTAATTCCTTATCCAGCGGGCTTACACATACAGAGTAATTCCTCCTGACCTCTTCTCCTTTAATTTCCACTTTTAGCGTAAGGTATTGACCTTGTATAAACTGATACGCAGATTTCAGCGTTTCAGGAATTTCAAAAGACACAGAAACAGCGTCTTCGGTTTCCTTTCGGATATCTCTTATCTGGAGTTGATGAAACTTTGGCATATAATATAAATTTAAAAAACGAATGTGCGTTCGTTTGCAAAGGTAAAACTTTACCCTGAAAGAAAACAAGATGGCATAAAAAAAATTTCGAAAGGAAGATTGTAAAAAGGAAGCTACCAAGGTTCAAAGACACTAAGTTTTATACTTAACACTTTGTGCCTTTGCGGTAATTAAGCGGAAGCTTGCGATTGCCGTAGCGAGCAAAGCGAGTCGAGGGATTACGCGAGTCGAGGGAAAACAGAAAAAGTGTATCCCGCAGTCGCAGAATACACTTTTCAAAAAGAAAGCTCAATAATCTTTAGACAGCTGCGATAGCGCCGACAAATTTTGTCAACTTACCTTTCAGATTAGATGCTTTATTTTTGTGCCAGGTATTTCTTTTGGCTAACCGATCGATCATACTCACTACTTTAGGTAAAAAGGTTTTAGCTTCTCCAGCGTCTTCCATTTCACGCAATTTTTTAATCGCAGAGCGAGTAGTTTTCTTGTAATAACGGTTATCAAGTCGCGTTACCGCATCCTGACGAATTCTTTTCTTTGCTGATTTATGATGTGCCATAATTCTATATGAATCTATTTTTTAATTTCGGAGTGCAAATGTAAGGATTTTGTATGGAATATGAAATATTTAGCTCACTATTTTTATAAAATATCTATTAATCATCGCTCTATGGAATGAAGTATAAGTAAATTGACAGCGTTTGCTTAAGTTTTTTGTGCCTAATGAGCCTATCCGGCTGGTCAGACGGATCAAAAAGCGTAGCCCCCCCGTAAGGATGACAAGGCTTTTTGAGAAAATTAGCCGCAAAAAAGCTTGTACCGAGCTTATCGAGATAATAAGTCAAAAATGTGAAGTTATTTTTAATTCACTCCTATTGTATTACTGTTTCTAAAAAATCTACGATATTTACACTGTATTAGTATTTATAATAAATAAACTTTCTAAAATTCTTAATTTTCTTGATTTTCTTAGAAACTATCGGTTCTTAGAAACGTTTTATTATACGAAAATTAGTGCTGGTGAACCTGAAAACAACTATTCAATGAACGACTATTCCTACGTATTTAATGCACATCCTACTTTCATAGAATCCATGTATGAAAGATATCGTGAAAATCCAGATTCCGTTGAAGATGGATGGAGGACTTTTTTCCAGGGTTTTGAATTTGCTGCTGACGAAAAAGAAAGCAATGGAAGTTCAACCGGACACGCTTCTACATCCGTCAATCCCAAAGAGTTTGGAGTACTTTCCATCATACATGGATTTAGAAGCCGCGGGCATTTATTGTCTACGACCAATCCTATCCGTGAACGACGCAACCGGGCGCCGCATCTTGAACTTTCGGATTATAACCTTTCCGATGTGGACCTCGATCAGGTATTCATTGCAGGAGAGGAGATCGGAATGAAAAACGCGACCCTTCAGCAAATTTTAGATCGGTTGAATGAAATTTATGCCGGCAATATTGGTGTCGAAGGTGCTCATATTGAAAACCGTGAAAAACGGATGTGGCTCAGGGAACGGATCGAAAACAGACCAAAGGGCAACGATTTTGGCTTAAGCCCGGAAAAGAAAAGGCGAATTTTAGAGAAACTAAATGGTGCGGTGGGTTTTGAAAACTTTCTACATACTAAATATGTCGGTCAAAAACGATTTTCGCTGGAAGGTGGAGAGACAACCATTGCTGCTATAGATGCTATCATCAACAAAGCTGCTGACGATAAGGTAGAAGAAGTCATCATAGGTATGGCGCATAGAGGCCGCCTGAATGTACTGGCGAATATCATGGGCAAAACCTATGAGCAGATTTTCAATGAATTTGAAGGTACGGCAGTTCCTGATCTTAGTTTTGGAGACGGTGATGTAAAGTATCACCTGGGCTTTTCTTCACAGGTTGAAACACTTGGCAAGAAAAAAGTCCATTTGAAATTAGTCCCCAACCCATCCCACCTGGAATCTGTCAATCCGGTGGTTGAAGGATTTGCCCGAGCCAAAGCGGATATACTTTACGGAAGTGATTATGATAAAATATTGCCCATCCTGATTCATGGTGATGCAGCAATCGCAGGACAGGGGATTGTATACGAAACGCTTCAGATGAGCCAACTTGAAGGCTATTATACCGGAGGCACCATACATTTTGTGATCAATAATCAAATCGGGTTCACCACAGATTTTGATGATGCAAGGTCTTCGACCTATTGTACGGGGGTCGCTAGCCTGGTACAAGCTCCTGTGTTTCATGTAAATGGAGACGATGTTGCCGCAGTAGTTTATGCCGTAGAGTTGGCTACCGAATACCGGCAGCTTTTTAATAATGATGTTTTTATTGATATGGTTTGCTATCGTAAACATGGGCACAACGAGGGTGATGATCCAAAATTTACACAACCCCAGATGTACGACTTCATAAAATCACATAGCAATCCACGGGAGATCTATTCGAAAAAATTAATCGCAAGCGGAGCATTAGGTAAAGGGGAAGCTGAAAAAATAGAACATAAATTTTGGGCGAGTCTTCAGGAGCGCCTGGATTATGTAAAACAAAAACCGCTTCCTTACCAATATCAATTGCCAGAAATGGCCTGGCAAAAGCTGAAGAAGACGACCGACCCTAAAGATTTTGAAACTTCTCCAGACACCGGTCTCCCCAAGGATACCATCAACAAGGTGATCAAGCACCTGATGACGATCCCTAAAGGGTTGAACCCGCTTGGAAAGGTGCTCAGATTACTAGGTGGCAAACAAAAACTGTTGGATAAAAACCAACTCGATTGGGCCATGGGAGAGTTATTGGCTTATGGCACCATTTTATTGGATAAAAAAGATATCCGAATGAGTGGCCAGGATGTAAAACGAGGAACCTTTTCTCACCGACATGCGGTATTTCATGATACAAAAACCTTTGAAGAGTTCAACCGGCTAGATGGTATAAGTAAGACGCAGGGAAAATTCAGGATTTTCAATTCTCTGCTTTCAGAGTTTGGGGTACTTGGATTTGAGTATGGATACTCACTGGCCACACCTGATTCATTGGTGATCTGGGAATCACAATTTGGTGATTTTTATAATGGTGCCCAGACGATTGTTGATCAATATATCTGTGCTGCAGAAACTAAATGGCAACGGATGAGTGGTCTGGTGATGCTGCTACCTCATGGTTACGAAGGTCAGGGTCCTGAGCATTCAAGTGCCAGACTGGAACGATTCCTCATGCAATGCGCACAGTATAATATGACAGTGGCAAATGTTACAACCCCTGCTAATTTTTTCCACCTGATACGTCGACAATTGGCCAGGCCTTTTAGAAAGCCATTGATCGTGATGTCTCCAAAATCACTACTACGTCATCCGCTATGTGTATCCAATATCAGTGATTTCGAAACGGGTACAAAATTCCAGGAAATAATCGATGATCAAACAGTTACTACTGCTAAAGTCAAAAAAATAAAGCGGGCACTATTCTGCTCCGGAAAGATATACTATGATCTCCTGACTAAAAAAGAAGAAGATAAACGGGATGATATTGCCATCGTGAGAGTGGAACAATTATACCCAATTCCTGAAAAACAAATGGCAAATATTCTTAAGAAATATAATAGCGCAGAAACGTTCTGGGTACAGGAAGAATCAATGAATATGGGTGCCTGGCCGCATATGGTGATGAATTTCCCGAATCAGTTTACGCCGGTTACTCGCAAAGCAAGTGCTTCTCCCGCCACGGGATATAAGAAGATACATGATGTTCAGCAGGCAGATATCTTGAGTCGGGCGTTTGACTGACGGAGTCAGCGGGAGTGATAGTCCCTTACGGGAAGTGATAGTGGCCTTTGGCCAAGGGATAGTCCCGATTAATCGGGAAGTGATAGTTTTCTCCCTGCGGTCGAAAAAGTGGGACTCATCAGTTACCTAAAACTATTGTAATATTTGTTTCAGAAAGAGCCTGTTATTACTTTTGGCAGATAATTAAAATATTAACCGACTCTTGCCAATAATACAAACACATCTGCAGAAAGGTAACTGACGAGTCCCACTTTTTGCCAAAGGCAAAACTATCACTTCCCCAAAGGGGACTATCACTTGGCCAAAGGCCACTATCCCTTTCCGACCGCAGGGAGGAACTATCACTCAGGAATTAAGCAAAGCCTCATATAAAACCTCCACCGGATGCCAGGCTCGACGCCCCACTCCATCCATAATCTGATGCCGACAACTAGTACCCGGAGCAGCGATGATCACTTCCTCATTGCTTTTTCGAATGGCAGGAAATAAAACCAGTTCTCCTATTTTCATACTCACCTCATAATGTTCTTTCTCATAACCAAAAGAACCAGCCATGCCGCAGCAACCCGAAGGAATGACCTCCACTTCATAATTTTCTGGCAAGTTCAGCAGCCAGGCAGAATGATCGACCGAGGATAATGCCTTTTGATGGCAGTGACCGTGAAGGAGAATTTTCTTCTTTTCTTTGGTGAATTGGCCGGCGCTGATATTTCCTTTTTGAATCTCCCTACTCAAAAACTCATCGACCAGTAAACAGTTTTTTGCCAATATATTTGCAGCTTCCTTTTTTGATTCCGGGACTAATTTTGGATACTCATCTCGGAAGCTAAGAATCGCCGAGGGTTCGATACCCAATAAAGGCATTTCTTCATTTATAATTTTATAAAAATTAGCCACATTATTGATCGCATTTCGGCGGGCGGAGTGGAGCAGGCCCTTAGAGATGGCAGCTCTTCCACTTTCATCGTGTTGGATTATCATTACCTGATAACCAAGACGGGTCAAAAGCTGGATGGTTTTGATTCCGACTTCCGTATCATTGAAATTGGTAAACTCGTCGCAGAACAGATAAACTTTACCTATCGGGTTTTTGGGTTTTATTTTAGCATAGTTGGTTTTGTACCAGCCCCGAAGTGTTTGCTTATATAAGGACGGCAGCGTTCGCTGAGGTGCAATTCCTAAAATATTTTTAAGCAAATTGTTTTTTAAAAAAAGATTACTCCAACCAGGGGAAATAGCAGCGAACTTATTTAATTTAGCAACATTCGCAAAGACCCT
>JBLHJZ010000126.1:0-9833 GCA_047619515.1 Saprospiraceae bacterium
ACGGTGTAACGGTACTCGGCGACCGCATACCGATAAACCGTGAACCGTTACACCGTGAACCGACAACCCTATTCCCCTTTCTCCTCCAAATACTTAATATAAGTTTCCAGATCTTTATCGCCACGGCCGGAGAGATTGATCACAATATTATCTTTGTCAGAAAATTTAATTTTATCTAAAGCGGCAAAAGCGTGGGCTGTTTCGAGCGCTGGAATAATACCTTCGATCCGGGTCACATGAAACGCTGCATCCAGCGCTTCCTTGTCCGTAATCGACACCGCTTCTGCCCTACCCGACTTTATTAAGTGTGCATGCATCGGCCCGATTCCTGGATAATCCAGGCCGGCGGAGATAGAATAAGGCTCGACGATCTGTCCATCTTCGGTTTGCATCAACAGCGTCCGGCTACCGTGGATAACACCTTTAGTTCCCAGCACACTAGTCGCTGCAGATTCTCCACTATGGACTCCTAAACCTGCCGCTTCGACTGCGACGAGTCTCACCTTTGGCTTATCCAGATAATGATAATAAGCACCTGCTGCATTTGATCCTCCTCCCACACAGGCAATAATAATATCCGGGTCGGTACTTCCGGTTTTCTCCTTGAGTTGCCATTGCATTTCCTCACTGATCACCGATTGAAATAGCGCTACCATATCCGGATAGGGATGAGGTCCGACCACAGAACCGATAATATAATGCGTATCTTCCGGGTTATTGATCCAATCCCGAATGGCTTCGTTGGTTGCGTCTTTGAGTGTTTGGCTTCCGCTGATTGCCGGAACAACTTTGGCACCCAGCATACGCATCCTCGCTACATTCGGCGCCTGGCGTTTGATGTCCACTGCCCCCATATATACGATGCACTCGACTCCCATGAGCGCACATACGGTAGCGGTGGCTACTCCGTGTTGCCCGGCTCCGGTTTCAGCGATGATTCGCTTTTTGCCGATACGTTGCGCCAATAAAATCTGCCCGATAGTGTTATTGATTTTATGCGCTCCGGTATGGTTGAGGTCTTCCCTTTTTAAAAAAATATTGGTCTTATATTGTGCTGATAAACGCTTGGCAAAATACAAAGGCGATGGCCGCCCTACATAGTCTTTGAGCAATGCCCTAAACTCTTTTTGGAAACCAGTTTCATGGATAATCTCTAAATAATTTTTACGTAAGTGCTCTACATTAGGGTATAACATTTCTGGTATAAATGCGCCACCGAATTCCCCGTAATATCCTTCGCTGTCAATTGAAAATGTCATGATTTTTATAATTTTTAAGCAGTAATGTTTATTTAAAAAAAGGAGTCAAGCTGTCAGGTTGTCAAATACGAAGCTCCTTGACCTTCTGACCTCTTGACTGTTCATCCTCCCCAATCTTTCCCCTGCCCTTTTAATTCTTTCTTTATTTTATATATAAAATCGCTAAGTAAATCTACATTTTTAAAACCTGGTGTATTTTCGAAACCGCTATTGAGATCGATTCCACAAAATTGCGGATGTTTGAAATGTATTATATCATCTTCCATCCCTGCTGCCAGACCGCCGCTCAATAAAAAAGGAGTATTTCCTTCATACTTTTTCAATACTTTCCAGTTAAACCTAAGACCATTTCCTCCTGGAAGTTTCCCCTTTGTATCAAAAAGAAAGTAATCGCAATAATATTCGAAGGCTTTCAGATTCGTAAAAGAAAAATGCTCATCTACTGGAAAAGCTTTAATGATTTTAATCCCGGCGGCTCGTAGTTTTTCGCAATAAAAAACATTTTCATCTCCATGTAATTGTACATAATCCAAATGGTATTCTACTACTTTTTCAATAAGCTTATCCAAGTCCTCGTTGACAAAGACGCCTACTTTATTAATTTTCTGAGGGTATATCTCTTTACTTTTGAAATCTGTTTTTAAAAAATCTACCACTACGCCTTCGGCCTCCATAAATCTGGATGATTTTTTATAAAATATCAGCCCGATAAAATCGATTGGTAACTGACATAGTGCCTCGATATTGTATCGTTCCCGCATCCCGCAGACTTTTACTTTTATTTGCATTTTCCAGTTTTAAGTAGTCTAGATAACTGATCAACAAGCTTGTTTTTTATTTCTCTGAAAGTAAAATTTCTTTGTCCTCTCTGCGTCTCTCCGTTTCTCTGCGGTGAATTATTTAAAACCGCGGAGGAAAAAGAGGAACCGCAGAGCATTCAATTCTTGAATTATTATCAAAACGAAATACTTGTCTTAATGTTAATTCAACTAAGGCTCAGGACTACTATTGACCCCTGACCTTTGACCTCTGAACCCTGGCTTCCGCCTTCTGGCTTAGCTATTTATTTTCTGAAGTTTAGCTTTCAAAACCTCAAGCTCCTGTATAAAGTTCAAACAAGCCCTTGCCGGATCCGCCGTTTTCATAAAAGCCTCTCCTATTAAAAATCCATCGTACCCGGCTTCTTGTAGTTTTATAATGGTCTTAGGATCACTAATACCACTTTCTGATATTTTGGTAAATCCTGATGGTATGGCCTCTGCCAATTCGAGAGAAGTTTGGATACTTACTTCAAAAGTTTCCAGATTTCGGTTATTCACACCGACGATAGTTACCTCCTCACAAAGCTTGGATAACTGGCCAATTGAATGAACTTCCATCAGCACTTCTAATCCTAATGATCGGGCAGTATTCGCTAATTGTTTCAACTGTTCCTTCTCCAGACATTCTGCAATCAACAGCACGGTATCGGCTCCGATGGATCTGGCTTCTATCAATTGATATTCATCAATCACAAAATCTTTCCGAAGTATCGGGCAGAAGTTATATTTCCGTGCTATGGTGAGATCTTCACTCTTCCCTCCAAAGAATTTTTCATCCGTCAAAATAGAAAGTCCCGAAGCACCAGCCTGCATATATCCGATAGACACAGATTCAACCGTTGCATAAGGGTTGATATCTCCTTTCGATGGCGAACGTCTTTTAAATTCTGCAATAATACCGCTCTTGTCCTCCCGAAGTAAATACTTTTTCATAGACACCACCGGCGTTTCAAAATAAGTGCTTTGCTCCAATAAATTGATCGGGTAAAGTTTTTTACGGTTAGCTACTTCTTCTTTTTTATGGGCAATAATTTTTCCTAATATTGTCATTTTGTTAGGTGTTAGGTGTTAGGTGTTAGGTGTCTAAATAAAATTTTTCTAGTTTACTAAAATTTTCAGTTTTCCCATTGCGCTGCCACTTAGCAAGGACTCTTCGGCTTCCAGAATACAATCCTGGATTGATTGTGCTGGTTTGATACAATGAATGGCTAAGCCAGCATTGGCGGTGATTACATGATTTTGAGCTGTCGTACCGCCGCCACTCAGGATAGTCGTAAAAATATTTGCTGCAGACGCTACCGTGTCTCCGCCTTTAAGATCCTCCGGATTTAATGTAGGCTTACCCATCGATTCCGGGCTAATCATTTTCTCACCGCTATTATCTCTCAGTTTAAAATCTCCGGTAAGGGAAATCTCATCGTAACCGTCCATGGCATAAACGATTGCATATTGCCGTAGGGTTTGCTGAAAAATATATTGATACAGTCGGCAAAGTTCCAGATTAAAAACACCAAGTAACTGGTATTTGGGTTGCCCGGGATTCACTAAAGGTCCCAGCATATTAAAAAAAGTTTTTACCCCCAATTGCTTTCGAATGGGCGCTACTGTTTTCATAGCCGGATGAAATAACGGTGCATGAAAAAAACAAATATCTGCCTGATCCAATTGTTTTTTCAAAATACTTTCATCATTCGTAAAAGTATAGCCAAGGTGCTGCAAAACATTGGAGGAGCCACAAGCGGATGAGACGCCATAGTTGCCGTGCTTGGTTACTTTGTGTCCTGCTCCTGCAATCACAAATGAAGAGATGGTAGAAATATTAAAGGTGTTTTTCCCATCCCCTCCTGTGCCCACAATATCAATGGAATCAATACCTTCGAGATCAATGGGTAAGCATAATTCCAATAGTGCATCTCTAAATCCCTGCAGCTCATCCACCGAAATAGCCCGCATCAAAAACACACTAATGAATGCGGCCATTTGGGCTTCATTATATTCGTTATTAGCCATTTTCACCAAAATCTCTTTGGCTTCCACCCGGCTTAATTTTTTATGATCAAACAGGTCTGTTAGAATTTTTTTCATAAATATAGTTTTTAAAAAGCATTGAAGTGGTCAGGTACTCAGGTAGTCAGGAGATTAAATTCCCTGACCGGCAGGCCGAATAATTACCCGGCTATCTGATTCCTTTTCAACTTTTAATTTAGCGTTTTCCAATATATTACCAAGCATCTCTTTTCCATACTCCGTCATAATCGACTCCGGATGAAACTGAACGCCGCTTACTTCATAAGTTTTATGTTGTAAAGCCATGATCATTCCTTCCTTATCTACAGCGGTGATTTTCAGCTCTTCGGGAAGTTTATCTTTTTTTACCACCCAGGAATGATATCGGCCTACTTTAATTCCCTGCGGCACTTCCTTAAACAAATGGTTTTCTCGATCTATGATTTCAATGCTGGTTTCGATGCCGTGAAAAACCTGGGTGAGATTATGCAATTCTCCACCAAAAGCTTCTCCAATCGCTTGCAAACCTAAACATACGCCAAAGATTATTTTTGTGGATGCATATTGCTTGATGAGCTCAGGCATTATTCCAGCATCAGCGGGTAGTCCTGGTCCTGGTGATAATACAATAAAATCATAGGCCGCTACCTGATCCAGTGTGATGGCATCATTTCGAAATACATCAATGGGATCTTCGCTCAACTCCTTCAAGTATTGTACAAGGTTGTAAGTAAAAGAATCGTAATTGTCTATAACAAGTATTTTCATAATGTTTGTTTGTGACGGTCTGGTCAAGGCCAGTGTAAATGATTAGATGGTGCTACAGTTTTTCAGCTTCTTTTAGTGCTTTTTTGAGTGCTCCCAGTTTAATATTAACTTCCTGCAATTCATTTTCTTCTACACTGGCAGCGACGATGCCTGCACCGGCTTGATAGTGTAGTGTATTTTCTTTACTCAAAAAAGAACGGATCACGATGGCCTGATTCATTTCCCCTTTAAATCCGATATATCCGATAGCCCCTCCATAAAAGCTACGGTTCTCTTTTTCATATTTATTAATTAGTTCTAAGGCTTTATACTTAGGTGCTCCACTGAGGGTACCTGCCGGAAAAGTATCTCCGAATAGCTGAATCCGATTGGCCTCCGGACTAATTTCTCCTTCTACATTGGAAACCAAATGGATAACATGACTAAAAAACTGGATATCTTTAAGATCTTTGACGTAGACTCTTTTGGAATGCTTGCCCAGGTCGTTTCGGGCAAGATCTACCAGCATAATATGCTCTGCATTTTCCTTGGGATCAGCCGCTAAAGCCTGGGCGTTTTTACGATCTTGCTCATCATCTCCGGTTCGACGATACGTACCAGCTATTGGATTTACACTAGCAATATTTCCTTTGATCACCATTTGTGCCTCCGGGGAGGAGCCAAATATTTTATAATTGCCATAATCGAAATAAAATAAATAAGGAGAAGGATTGACGGATCTCAGGATCCGATACACATTGAATTCGTCACCCCTGAATTTTTGCGAATATTTTCGGGATAATACAAGTTGAAAAACATCTCCGACCTGGCAATGTTTTTTCCCGGCAGTGACTAAAGCCCTGAATTCGTCATCCGTAAGATTTGTCTCTTCTTTTCCTTCAAGCTCAAAATGATAAACGCCAAAACTGTTACTACTGATCAGGTCTTCCACATTTGATACCCTGGAAGCCTCGCCGGGAAATTTATTTTCAATAATATGCAACTCATCTTTAAAGTGATTAATCGCTATGACAAACCGATAAAGGCTATAATTAATATCCGGCAAGTCCGTTTTCCTTTTACTGGAATCAAATTGAAGGGTATCAAAATACTGGACAGCATCAAATCCGGTATGTCCAAAAAAACCATTTATCCCTTTATAATCCGGGGGAGATTCTACTTCGAACTGTTGTAAATAATCATTAAACATCTCGACAACCTGATTAGGTTTGGTGACTCCGGTCGTCTCTTCTGGATGGCCGGACATTGCTGTTTTGATGATATTATTTTGAACCTGAAAAGTAGCAATCGGATCTAAGCCAATAAAAGAAAAACAGTTTTCCATACTTCGAAAATCCGTACTTTCCAATAAAACAGAGCTTCCGAAATGGTCTCGAAGTTTCAAATAAATACTCACAGGAGTATAAGTATCCGCCAATAATCTTTTGACAGTGGTTTGTATTTTTACCTTTTGTACAGGCTGATGTAATGAGGCCGTTATCATATTATATATTTTATTAATTTCTTATAGCAATAACTATACTAAACTTATTGTCGCTCAAAGGCTAAAAACTAAAAACGGCTTACCGAGTATTCAGTAAGCCGCTTTTATGCATAAAAATGTATAGCGTCTTAACTCACTCGGTATTTCGAATAAGAGAAGTGCCACCAACAATTTGTATATGTATTAAAATTCATTTTATATCTATTTACTTGATGGATCAAATATAAAGGTCTTTCAAGGAGTATTGCAAATTTTTTAAACTATTATTTTATTTATAGGTATGATATTCGTATATTTTAAGAAAGTCGTAACCCCCCTTTTTTAGGATAAGATAAAGTCTATCTTGTTTAAAAAAATGGCCCTTTAGCCACCTCGAAAAAGGTGATACTGGAAATCCATCCCCTTCTTATAATTAAAATTTACCCGGTCACAAAAAAGGCTACACACAAAAAATATTTTTCCGATTCCCCCTGATATTGTTGATTCCCCCTAATATTGTTTCTTGTTCTAATTTCTCTCCCCTTTTCAAGCGTTTCCAAAAAAAATAACAGATTTAGGTTCTTTGAACCATTCCATTTTCCGACGGAGCTATTAAATTGTCAGGTAACAAGCCTG
Organism: Saprospiraceae bacterium; assembly: GCA_047619515.1. GTDB lineage: Bacteria > Bacteroidota > Bacteroidia > Chitinophagales > Saprospiraceae > JAHDHW01. The sequence goes on from JBLHJZ010000126.1 coordinate 6,954, forward strand.
GTTTAGATATTTTTGAGCGCACCTAAAACGAAACCATGATCGTAAATTTACGAAACCAACAGAGTATTTTAATTCTTACCTTTCTTTTATTCTGCATTAACGCCTCCTCTTTTGCCCAAATTTGTTCAGAAAATGCTACTACTTCAGATGGGCACCAGATCATCTTTAATGGTGTAACCTATAATAATAATGGTGCAGCATGTACGTCTACCTGGAGCTATTGCTTAATCGCAGGATCAGGAAATCCTGAGGTCAGTCATTTTATGATTGCAAATGCAGCATGCCTTGATTGCTTAAGTGCTGAACAAGACATCATAGAAACCAGTCATCCGGTCGAAATGGGATTTGACCCACCTACCGGATATTGTGGTATCAAATATGATTTCGGATTACAGACCAACGAAGAGATTTGTTTTAGTTTTACGCTAAACGGTGCTTTTGAGATCGGGCAAAGTGAATTTGTTTCCAAAGCAGGAAATGGATTTACTACTATTCCTATTTGTGGGCCGGTCTGTACTAATGTTAGCTGTGAGGAAGATTCTCCGCTCGATTGTACCGATATTCTTTCCGTACGTCCAGTAGAAAACACTTTCGATAATTGTGGTTTCTGGTGCAATAGTTCCTATGTATTCACATTAGGATCAGGCAATTGTTATACTGCAGGAAATGACCTGACCTTTACTGAATACACCAATGGTACAGCACTTCTTAATGGATCAGTCGTTCAAAATGGCGAAATCGGTCAGCTATCCGTTACGTTCACCGGACGTACTTATGATACACCAGCCAACAGTCCAAAATATGGACTATGTATAAATACTGGTGGAGCTTCCTGGTATTACTATACCCAATTTATGGGTACTTTTACTGCTCCCAATGGCTCTACAATAAGCATGAGTCGTTCGGGGCCAGCTTTTCAGGTAGGATATGGCGGCAATTTACAGGATACCGAATACGGAGCAGCAGGATGGTTTTTTTATAGTATTGGCGCAAACGCCTACTCAGGAGATATGAATTTCCAATTGTCCAGCCCAATCGAATGTATAGAAGAAGGAGTCTATCTGGAAGCTGAATGTGCTGTGGTTGGAAGTCTCTTTGAAACCTTTTCAGATTCGGAAGCCTCGAATAATGATTACTTAACCGTTGCCTCCGGAAACAATGCTGTAAATAATGCCCCATCTGAAGTGACCGATCGGGTAAGCTTTTCTGTAAGCGTTTCTAAAAGTGGTTCTTATAATATATTTGCAAGAGTAAAAGCACCCGGTACCAGTGATGATAGTTTCTGGGTACGCGTGAATAACGGTAACTGGATAAAGTGGAATGGTATTGAACCAAGTTCCAGTTTTATTTGGGATCAGATTCATGATAACGACAACAGTAATATACCGGTATCTTTTTATCTGGAAGCTGGAAATAATAGTATTGATTTTGCCTATCGGGAAGATGGCACTTTACTTGACAAAATCTATGTTTCTCTTGACGGAAATATGCCTGCCGGAGTAGGTCAGGATGCTCAAAATTGTGAATGCTTCGACGTCTTAAATCTTAACGGTGTTGTTGTCAATAGTATTTGTGGAGAAGATAATGGCATCGGTGTGAATCTGGAAATCTCTGGCAGCTCTCAAAATTTCAGTATTCTCTGGAGCAATGGAGCAAGCACTCAAAATATTTCAAATGTTGATCCGGGCACTTATTCAGTAACGGTAACCGGAGATGCGGGATGTACAGCGACTTTCGATGCTACGCTAATTGATTACGTTCCTTTTTCAATAGTATGTGAAGCTACTAATGCCGGTTGCGGGAATAGTGGGTCAGGTACAGTGACTGTGACAGGAGGTAGTGCTCCTTATATTTACCACTGGAGTAATGAAGCCGGTACTGCTTTTGTCGACGGCCTGGCTGTGGGTGTTTACACGATCACAGTTACAGATAATAATGGCTGCGAAGAAATATGCAGTCTTGAAGTACTTAATAGTGAATCAACATTAGCAGTAACTGGCATTGCAACTGATAATTCGATATGTGGAGCTAGCAATTGCAGTATATTTTGTTTTGAAAGTACAACCGGCAATGATAATGTAGGTGCTCAAATGTATATTAGCTATAATAATACTGGTGACCAGATTACCATTAGAACTGTTTACGCTAAAACATTTTGCGACAATACTTACGGACAAAATGTTATCGGCTGGCCAGGTAATAATCATAAATTCGACCATCTGAGAGGATCTGACAGACTAGAACTTGTCCTTTTTAATGGTGCTGGTAATGAATCATTAGGATTTCAAATGGATTACCTTCACAATTTTAACGGTATATACAGAACAGGTGGAATTAATGATGGTGATGGTGAAATGTTAAATGGTGACCCGGCTTACATTCTTGATGTAAAAACTTCAATAAGTGAAAACTTCAATACTTATGGTTATATATTAACAACCGATTCTCCTCCAACAGATGCTAATTATACGACTAATCCGAATTACCCAAATTGGATTTATGAGATGTGGTACGAAGTCACTGTTGATGCTGCCGCATTTGGTCCTTCGGGCTTTGGTTATCCAGAGATTGCCAATTTCCATTGTAGCCCGAGTAAAACCGGAATTAGTGCGGAACCACTTACACTTATTGGCTGCTGCGGCACCAGCTGCAATGGAAGTATCGATTTGACCGTAACTGAAGGGGATGCTCCATTTACTTATTTATGGTCTAATGGCGAAACTACCGAAGATATCGACGGCCTTTGTGCTGGTCAGTATACCGTAACAACTATAGATGTAAACGGATGCTCAAAAGATTATACGTTTGAAATTGATCAGGTTTCTCCGATTGAATTGTCTTGTACTGTTTCTGAACCTTTATGTGACCAGTCCATCGTCG
>JBLHJZ010000127.1:0-9773 GCA_047619515.1 Saprospiraceae bacterium
GATTAGTCATTGTGGCTTCCAATGTAGAGATGGACTACCATTTTTGTGAAGAACGATTGAATATTATGGATTTTAAAAAGAAGAAAGAAAAAGAATGAGGATTGAAGATCTAGGAATTAGGATTTAGGATTTAGGATTAACCTCAAATCCTCATTCCTAAATCCTAATTATTTCTCTTTCAGCCCAACTAAAAAACCCCGAATCTTATTCAGCGATTCCAAAGTTTTTTGCCTTTTGATGATATAATCCTTATTAGATTTCAATTCGTTTTTAGCGCCAGCCAGCGTAAAACCACGTTCTTTCACCAAATGATAGATGGTATCGAACTCCGTAATATTTTGCTTGGTAAAGCGGCGATCGCCTTTGCTGTTCTTATGCGGACGCAAGAGGTCAAACTCACTTTCCCAAAACCGGATTAGCGATTTAGAAACGTTGAACATTTTAGCGACTTCGCCGATGGTATAATATAGCTTGGTGAGTTCGTCGAGATTGATAGCCATGTAAGAAGTGTTTGATTATAAAAAACTAAATTATAATAAAAAAGGCGGAATAACTAATCATTTCCCTCCAGATACCTCCTCAACAGCATATTAGTGGTCTTTGGTTCCGCTTTTCCTTTTGATTTTTTCATCACCTCGCCCATAAAAAAGCCGATAAGCCCTTTCTTTCCATTTCTATAGTCCGCTACTTTATCTGGATAATTTGCTATGGCAGCAGTAACCAGGCTTTCCAGAAATCCAGTATCAGTGGACTGGATAAGATTGAGTGTTTTAGCAAGTTCGAAAGGCGCACTTTTCGGCTTTTCTATCATGACGGGGAATATCCGCTGATAGGCGATGGCAGAACTTACCTGGTTTTCATCGATAAGCTGGAGAAAGGCAGATAAATTTTCGATACCAACCGGAAAATCTTTGATTCCCAGCCCCTGGTCGTTTAACCAGGGTAGGATTTTGTTGATGACAAGGTTTGCCGCAGATTTATAATCGGTATATATTTTTGTAAAATCCAGAAAAAACAATGCTACACTTTTGCCCTCAGTCAGTAGTTCCGCATCATAGGCACTGAGGTTCAATTCTTCCTGAAATTGCTTTTTTAAAACCCAGGGAAGCGTCGCCATGTTGGACTTTATTTCGTTGATGTATTCGGCTGAGAGTATGACAGGTGGCAGGTCAGGTTCCGGAAAATAACGATAATCGTGCGCATTTTCCTTATCGCGAAGAGGAGAAGTGATACCGGTTACCGGATCAAAATTCAGGGTTTGCTGAGCTACTTTTCCACCGGATTCGAGGAGACCAATCTGGCGCGTAAATTCAAACTCGATCGCTCTTCTTGCAAATCGCATAGAGTTGACATTCTTTACCTCGCAGCGTTCACCATAGGTAGTCGCTCCTTTTTTCCTGACAGAGATATTACAATCACAGCGCATGGAGCCTTGCTCCATATTCCCATCAGAAACCTCAAGATACCTGACCAGTTGTCGCATTTGATTCATAAAAGTATCGACCTCTGCAGCTGATCTAAAATCAGGCTCCGTAACGATTTCTACTAAAGGGACGCCTGCACGATTTAGATCGATAAAGGAGTAAGTCGGATCCAGATCATGTATAGATTTACCCGCATCTTCTTCCATATGGACATGATGGATTCGGATTTTTTTAGGCCCGTTCTCGGTTTCAATCTCAAGATTACCTCCTATACAAATAGGTTGCTTATCTTGGGTGATCTGGTAACCTTTTGGAAGATCAGAGTAAAAGTAGTTTTTACGATCAAAATAATTCTTCCGGTTGATCTCCGAATTCAGCGCTAATCCTATTCGAACAGCATATTCCACTTGCCTTTTATTGAGCCTGGGAAGTGTGCCGGGCAGCCCCAGGGAAATTGCACTGATATGTGTGTTGGGATCCCCGCCAAAAGAAGCGTCGTCACTACAAAAGGCTTTGCTCCGAGTAGAAAGTTGCACGTGGACTTCCAGACCGATTACTACTTCATATTGATCAAAAATATTCATTACTCAATTTTATTGAGGTGCAAAGATGAAAAGATTAAAACTTTGTTGCAATATTTCAGCCTGTCAAATAAATTATTCTATGCGCTTTCAGCACACAGCTGGACACTTGTGGGAAAGCAGCTCCTCCTCTTTAGGAGGCTGGGAGGCGAGCTTAGGAGAAATGTCTAGCTTTGTGGGCTTTCAGCCTACTCATAAATAAAAAACTTGCTTCCCGATACATCGAAAAGCAAGTTTTTATTTATTTGTCCTGAAAGACAATTAGGTTATCGTAAAATTAATCAAATGACTGATTTGGAGTGGCAGCCATATTGACGAGTTGCTCATATTCCTGATCAGATAGTCCGTCCATACAATAATGAATAGGATTTACTTTTATACCTTGATTAATTACCTCGTAATGAAGGTGAGGAGCAGTAGAAGTGCCTGTATTGCCAATCTTACCAATCACTTGCCCACGGGTAACTTTCTGTCCTACTTTAACGGAGACAGCGCTCATATGGCCATAAAGCGTTTTGTACCCGTAACCATGGTCAATAATCACATGTGTACCATAGCCACTCTGAATATTTCTAATTTCAAGGATTTTTCCATTTCCGGTAGCATGAATAGCTACTCCTTTAGGTGCCGTAAAATCAATCCCCGTATGCATTTTCTTTCTTTTCCAAATTGGGTGCATCCGCATACCAAACCCGGAAAGAGATTTTATATTTCTTTGAAGCTTATCAGAACGTACCGGCTTAATAGCGGGAATAGAAGCCAGCATATCTTCTCTTTGGTTAGCGAGTTGCTCTACTTCATCCATTGATTTGGATTGTATTACCAACTGGCGCTTTAGTTTTTCTATTTTCTGCTTGGTTGCAATCAATGTTTCCCCCGTATTTTTGTATTTGGTCAGATTTGAATATCGATCCGCTCCACCAATACCACCATTCCAGATATCATCATCAATAGGGTCCATCCCGAAAATCATCCGGTGTACATTCGCATCACGATCCTGTATATTTTCCAGAACCTTGGAAATATTATCATAATCGCTCCCCATAAGTAACATTTGGTCTTTCATTTGATCGATCTCACGTGTAAGCGCTTGCTCTTTTGGAGACGAAAAATAGGTAAAAGCGATTGATATGATAATAATTGCAGTAACGGTAACTGCGCTTACAAAACTAAAGAGCTTAAAGATTTTGACCTTTACAGGTACTACAACCTTCTCGTATCTTAGTGTTTGTGTGTTATAAACAAACTTTTCTTTTCTCATTTAAGGCTAGATTCATTAGTCAAAAAAAACTACTTTTGTCCCTTCTTTTGAATTAAATACGGTGGACTATTTTTAGACTTTGCGCCAAAGTTAATTGTGAATGTTTGAAAATTCAAAACATTTAATGAATAATTACTAACAATGAGCGAAGACATTATTCTTTATTTTAATATTATAACCAAATAAATTATAATATTGAATAAAAAATCGCGACACTGTCATTTTTTTGATTACCTATTAAAAACAGTGCCAAGAGATTATTTCCTTTTTTATAAATGCTTTGGGAAAAGTTTAGATTTTAACTTACGCTGAAGTGCTTTTTTACTGTATTTGTTCACAATATCTTTAATTCTGAAGCAATATTATAGAAAATCGGAACTAAAAATTTTATTTTTCGATTAAATACTGACATTAAAAAACATCTTTACTGATATATCTATATTATACAAAAATGAAGACAGCACAAGAAATACGCCAACAATTTCTCGACTTTTTTGCAGGAAAAGGACATAAAATCGTTCCTTCTGCTCCTATTGTAAATAAGAATGATCCTACCTTGATGTTTACAAATGCAGGAATGAATCAGTTTAAAGACTTCTTTTTGGGAAATCAAGTGCCGAAAAATCGCAGGGTTTCAGATACCCAAAAATGCCTTCGGGTATCAGGTAAGCATAATGACCTCGAAGAAGTAGGCATTGATAGTTATCACCATACCATGTTTGAGATGTTGGGCAACTGGTCTTTTGGTGACTATTTTAAAGAAGAAGCAATAGCCTGGGCCTGGGAATTATTGACCGAAGTATATGGACTGGATAAAGGACGGCTTTATGCTTCTGTATTTGAAGGTGATAAATCCGAAGGCCTCGAAGCGGATCATGAAGCGATTGACTTTTGGAAAAAATGGGTGCCGGAAGATCGCATTTTGAAATTTGACAAAAAGGATAATTTCTGGGAGATGGGAGATACCGGACCTTGTGGCCCTTGTTCTGAAATCCATGTCGATCTAAGATCAGATGAAGAGCGAGCAAAAGTGGATGGCGCTACCCTCGTCAACCAGGATAATCCTTTAGTGATTGAGATTTGGAACCTGGTCTTTATTCAATACAATCGGAAGGCAGACGGAAGCCTTGAACCGCTCTCCGAAAAGCATGTGGACACCGGGATGGGTTTTGAACGATTATGTATGGCTGTGCAGGGAAAGCATTCTAATTATGACACGGATTTATTTACTCCTTTTATAAAATTTATAGAACAACAATCCGGTAAGCAGTACAACTTTAGCTACGATCGTTCTGCTAAATCAGATATCGCTATGCGGGTCGTTGTAGATCATATCCGGGCAGTGAGTTTTACGATTGCAGATGGTCAGTTGCCGGATAATACAGGTGCTGGCTATGTGATCAGACGGATATTGCGGAGAGCTGTTCGTTATTATTATTCTTTTTTAGATGTAAATGAACCTATGTTGTACCAGTTGGTACTCTTGTTGGCAGATACCTTTAAAGAGGTTTTTCCGGAGTTGCATGCCCAAAAAGATTTTGTAAGCAAAGTGGTTTTGGAAGAAGAGCGATCCTTTCTCAGAACGCTAGCGGATGGATTGAAGAGAATTGATTCTCTCCAAGTTTCTGATAATAAATTGGCGGGGAAAAGTGCTTTTGAACTCTTAGACACTTATGGCTTCCCGATTGATCTGAGTCGATTGATCGCTGCTGAAAAAGGATGGACTATTGATGAGGAAGGTTTTAAAAAGGCTTTAAATAAACAAAAAGAACGATCAAGGGCAGATGCTCAAAAAGAGGTCGGTGACTGGACTAATTTACTAGCTGATCCTTCCGTAGCATTTGTGGGCTATCAATCGATGTCTGTTGATGATGCAAAAGTGGTAAAATACAGGACAGTAAAGATCAAAGACAAGGAGCAATACCAGATTGTACTGAACAAGACCCCTTTTTATGCAGAAAGCGGCGGGCAACGGGGAGATACCGGCCTGCTATTTTTTGGTGAAGAAAAAATCCCGGTTTTGGATACCCAAAAGGAAAACGACCTGATCATTCACATCGTCAAAAAGCTTCCTGAGTATATAGAAGCTACCGTAAAAGCTGAACTCAATATCCCTAAGCGCTTAGCTACTTCCAAGAATCACTCCTCCGTTCACTTAATGCATGCTGCGCTACATGAAGTACTGGGTACACATGCGGTACAAAAAGGACAGGATGTCGATGAGCATCGCCTGCGTTTTGATTTTTCACATTTTCAGAAAATGACGGACGAGGAAGTCAGTAAAATTGAAAAGATCGTCAACGAAAAGATTAGAGCCAATATCCAACTGGAAGAAGATAATCTTAGCCTCGCCGAAGCGCGGGAAGCCGGGGCAATGATGCTATTTGGAGAAAAATATGGCGATCAGGTAAGAATGATCACTTTTGATAAAACATTTTCAAGGGAGCTTTGCGGTGGCACTCATGTACCAGCAACCGGAGAAATTGGCCTCTTTAAAATACTTTCTGAAAGTGCCGTAGCTGCGGGAGTTCGGAGGATTGAAGCAATTTCCGCTGAAAAAGCAGAGACTTTTGTCAATGAGGAATTAACGGAGCTTAACGCTATTCGTGATTTATTTAAGAATCCCTTAGATACCCTTAAGAATGTAGCTACGCTTCAGGAGGAAAATAAAACCCTTAAAAAGGAGATTGAAAAACTCATGGCTACTCAAGCAGGAGGGTTGAAGGATGAATTGAAAAGTGGTGCCATCATTATCAATGGCGTCAACTTTATCGCTAAAAGGTTGCCACTCAATGATACCAAAGCAATGAAAAATTTGGCCTATCAATTAGAGCAGGAATTGGGAAATGCCCTTATCGTGTTCGGTGCCGAAGTAAACGGGAAACCGCAATTAATGGTCACCATTAGTGAGACATTGACGAAGGAAAAGGACTTGCATGCGGGGAATATCATCCGAGAGTTAGCGAAAGAAATCCAGGGTGGCGGCGGCGGTCAGGCCTTCTTTGCGACTGCGGGCGGTAAAGATAGTGCTGGCTTGGATATGGCTATTCAAAAAGCTGAGAGCTTTTTGAAGTGATGGTTCTGACGGAGTCAGAAAGTGATAGTTGCTCCTGCGTCGCAAAGGGGTAGATCGACTTCGTCGATAGTGATAGTTTGCCTTCGGCAAAAGTTCTTGACTCTGCCATGCATACAAGTGAAGATCTTCATTTAAAAAAGAGAAGTAGATTTTTTTGATTAACCTCGCAGACCTTCTTTAAAGGAAGCAGTCTCAATTACATTTGCAGACTCCTACTTCCCGATTTTCAATCGGGACTATCACTATCGACAGCGTCGATCTATCACTTTCTGACTTCGTCAGAACTATCCCTATTCGAATCCTGAGCGACAGCGAAGGTTCGAATCTATCACTCAGATTTCGACTTCGTCGAATTCTTCCCGGGAGCCGGACTTTCCATAGTACCACGATTAATAGTGTTTCCAAAAAAGATAGCATTGGCAAAGAGCTTATTGGTCCCATACCAGAATGCGCGGAAATTTGGATTATCACCCATACAGATCACGCTTCCGCTACCGTTACGACAGACTACTATGGCAGCAGTATTCCCCAAATCCTGAAGGTTGGTTTTAGAAATATAGCCGCTTAAGAGAGGATTTTTAGTATAGATGGCCGGTGCGGCATACTGATTTTTAGGTAGTTCGAAAATGGTCGTTCCTTTACGGAAAACGGACAGTAAATCCCTTTCGAAACCATAAGCCAATGGATGGCTAAGATCCAGTGTAACCTGAAAAACAGATCCGCCTACGACAGCTGCCCCCCGATCTGCAGCTAAGTCAGCATAAGAGCGGCGGCTAGTATTTTTTTTCGCAGTTCCTTTTTTGATAGCTACATTTGCCAGCCCTTTACCTTTCAGCCAATTGACTGCACTTCGCATAGCTACGATGGTTCCTCCTTTTTTGGACCAGGACTTGAGTGCTTCGGTATGTTTTTCCAAACGAGAATAGGAGCCATTGACCATTACCACTACCGTATAATCTTCCAGCTTTACAGCAGCAAAATCATTGACATCCACTAAAGTAGTCGGCATTTGATAGCGCTGATCGAGTAAGTGCCAGACTTCTCCCGCATCATAACTGGTCACTCCGTCACCTACAAGCAATAATACTTTAGGTTGAACCACTTTACTAAAACCCGGACTTCCGAGATCAACACCATTGGGCGTATACCCTGATACTACGCTGTACATACGGACACCTGACATTTCAGCCGCTTCACTGATCAATTTTAAAATTTCTTCCCGGGATTTATTTTGATTTTGAACGGGAACCATTATAGTCCCTAGTCCGAAGTCTTTTGCTCCGGCATTCGTTTTTGCAGTAAAGGTTTTATTGGCAACTTTGGCGATGAGGCCGTTTTTCAACAAATGATATAAAGCCTTGGGAGCATAGTATTCGTTCCATTCAAAAAGATAAGCATAGTCGCTTTTTTGAGATTCAAAATTACTCTTGGGTAAATCATCTAAAGTCAGGGGCTCACCTAAAGATCCTAGCTTTGAGGTCACTGCGCTATAATTAAGATTAAAGGCCAAAGGCAGTGTCCAGGCAGAGACATCATAAAAAAGACTATCCTTAAAAGAAGTCTGGGTGTCAAAAATCCCTTTGATCAGTCTATATTGGGCCTGGTTCGTCGGGACAATAAAAGCGTCTTTTTTTGAAAATGTTTTCCCATTGGCATTGATGTCATCTTTGGCTTTATAAACCAAAATATTGTGCTGGAGTAAGATCTCCATAAAATGCCGGAGACGTGCCTGGTCATTAGGTTCGGAGAAGACAAAAGCCTTTCTTTTATCATTTTCAGCCTCTTTTATGGCTGTACTATAAAAAGATTGCTGGAAACCCAGTAATTCTTTTCGTAATCCCTGGCCTGCTTCCAACGTCGAAATAGACGTTTTCAACTGATTACGGATAGCGAAGGGAAAGCTCAAATCACCATTGATACTTTCATGTAAATGACCACGGGCACTGGCTTGCTCAAAGAGGATTCCAATACATGCCTGGACATCGGGATAAGTACTGCCTTTCCCATAATAAAAATCGTCAAAAGATTCTTTGGAATAATATAAAGACCCAATTTTATCCAATTCTTTTGCATGGTATGCTCCGATAGCCTCCGTGAGTTCCTGGTTGCGCTCAGGCGTATTGGGATTTGTTCTTGTCGGAATCCCCGGCTGGAAAAAGAAAGTGGAATTGCTGCCCATTTCATGGTGGTCAGTGAGGATATTGGGCTTCCATTTTTGAAAATTACGAATACGTCCACGGCTTTCAGGATGAGCCAATAATAACCAATCTCTGTTGAGGTCAAACCAATAATGGTTGGTACGACCACCGGGCCAGACTTCATTCAGTTCCCGGCTACTCCCGTCCGCTACGAGGTTTTGGCTTTTATGCGAATTGACCCAGCCTGCAAAGCGCTGAAAACCATCAGGATTGAAGCAGGGATCTAGTAAAACCACGACCTCATTCAGTATTTTCTCAATTTTTGCACCTTGCCCGGCAGCGAGATAATAGGCGTAAAGCAAAGCTGCATTCGCACCACTTGCTTCATTTCCGTGTACACTATAACCCTGATATACAACGGTTGGCATATCGTCAATTTTTAATCTACTTCCTTCTTTTGCCGTAGAGAGCTGCACATGGTCGATTCTGATCTTCTCAATATTCTTATGATTGTCGGGACTAGTGATTGTCAATAAGAGAAGTGGGCGATTTTCATAAGAACGAGCGTAAGTTTCAAGGGTGATACGATCGGATTTCTCTGCCAGCGTTTTCATATAAGAAACGAGTTGATCATGGCTGACATGCCATTCACCGACCTGATATCCAAGATATTCTTCTGGTGTCGGGATATTTTTATCATAACTAATATCAGGCAGATAATAAGTCAGATTTTTCTTTTGAGCAGCCAGACTTAATGATAATACCAGAAAAAACAGGGCAATAGTGATTCGCTTCATTTTATGGATATTGGTGTAAGAAGAGCGTAAAAATAGAAAAAAAAAGATGCATTACAAATCTAAGTAATCCATCGCGGAAAAGGGAGAAGTATAAATTGTTTTGAGTACGAGACCTATTTGCCACTTTTAGCTTTTAGCCCTTGGCAGGATCTACGAAAGTCGCACCGGATGTCGAACGTAGGTCAACCGATAATTGCCTGCGCTTTGGTAAGAAGCATTAGATATATAAACATCCTAAGGCCTATTACCTACTGACCTGCTTTCCAGGGTTGTTGCATTTAGGTTTTTAATGGCCGAAGTATCGGTATTCGCGTTTTGGGAGATCTTACCGGAGGAGGAGGGAGAATCATTGTAAGTGAATACGAAAAACACCATAAACAAAATAATTACACCCGACGGGTATATTTTATCTGGTTTTTCATTCAATACTAGTGATTAGATTATTAAAATTCGAGGTAAGTTTGTCCTAATAATACACTAAAGTACTACCTTGACA
>JBLHJZ010000128.1:0-9682 GCA_047619515.1 Saprospiraceae bacterium
GGGGTGAGGCCCTATCACTCCTCACAAGATCGCTATCACTCCTCACTAATTCACTCCATACCTCTAAACAAATCACCAGTTATAATATGTTCAAACTTCAGGGAGAACTTTCCAAGACTCAGTCCATTATTCTCGGTATTGCAGGCTTTGTATTTTTAATCCTGGTTTGGTGGCTGATCGCAGAGACAAGATCAGAGCGACTACCGGTTTACGAAGCAGTGGTGTTTCCTGAATCCACCCTTGGAGCAGATGACAAAATGCTGGCGATGTTGGATTCTCTGCAACAATTAGATTCAACCCGTGCAGCAAATGCTACCGCTTATGAGTTGCGATATCCTATTATTCCTCGTCCGGATAAAGTAATAAAGATTATTCCAGAAATGATCAAACAGGATCATCTGTTTAGTAACACACTTTTGTCCTTGTGGAGAAATATTCAAGGTTATATTTGGGCGATTTTGATTGCTGTTCCCTTTGGCTTTTTGTTGGGATTATTACCTTTTTTTAAAGGGCTGTTTAGTAGACCGGTCGATGCATTGCGATTTCTACCTTTGACGGCGCTGACTGGTGTATTTATGCTGGCCTTTGGTACTCAAGAGGAAATGAAAGTGACCTTTTTGGCTTTTGGAATTTTTGTATACCTCTTGCCAGTAGTCGTGCAACGGGTCCGGGAAGTCAGCGATGTGTATTTAAAAACGACCTTCACCCTTGGCGCTTCAGATTGGCAAACGATACGAACCGTCTACCTTCCTTCAGTGATGTCCAGGCTGGTGGAGGACATTCGGGTTTTGACAGCGATTTCCTGGACTTATATTATTATCGCAGAGCTATTAAATAAGGAAGGCGGTATCGGTGCGCTGATGTATACCAGTGGTCGTCAGGGGCTTTCCGAGAAAGTATTCGCCGGGCTTTTTGTAATCATTCTAGTTGGCTTTATGCAGGATTATGTTTTTTCATTTATACAAAAACGATTATTCCCATACAAGCATTTCAAAAGTGCGGCTTCCGGTATCAAGGAATCACAAACCGGAATTTATGTAATCCTGGTCATGCTGTTTGCCTTGGTGATGATGGCTTTGATCACACCCGATTTTGCAGCCTCTATACTTCGGTATTCACCGATATTACTAATTACCGGGTTAATTATAATCGTGATGGGAGAGATTAAAATATTCCAACACAGTTCAAATAATCAATAATATATGCTTGAGTTTAAAGATAGCAATCTTAGGAATATCGTTGAACTGAGAGGGATCAGCCAAAGTTATGATGGTGGTAAAACGGATATTATCAAAGACCTGGATTTTATGATCGAAGATAAACCTGCACAGGGACAGTTTGTAGTGATCCTCGGGATGTCCGGTTGTGGAAAGTCTACCTTGCTCCGGTATATCGCCGGCTTGCAGGAACCCACGACAGGTAAGGTTTTAGTCAATGATAAACCCGTCGGGAAAGACAACCGGGTAAGCATGGTTTTTCAGCAATACAGCTCTCTTCCCTGGATGACTGTATTAGAAAATGTGGGCTTGGCATTACAGTTTAAAGGCATCGCCAAAAAGGAGCGGGACGAAAAAGCAATGGAACTGATCGAACTGGTAGGGCTGGCCGGCCATGAAAATAAATATGCGCAATATCCGACCTTGTCCGGAGGTCAATTACAACGGGTAGCAATCGCCCGTAGCCTGCTGGCCAATTCTGATATTCTCCTCATGGATGAGCCTTTCGGTGCGCTTGATATCAAGACCCGGTTGCAGATGCAGGATTTGCTTTCTGATATTTGGAATAAGTACCACCCAACGATTATTTTTATTACGCATGATATTTCGGAGGCTGTTTATTTGGCCGATGAAATTTATATTATGAAATCTGCCCCTTCCAGGTTTGTAGAGCATATCCATATTGATCTTCCACTTGTACGTAGCCGCGAAATCAAACGCGATCCAAGGTATATGGAATTGGTACATCTGGTGGAGGATAAGATGATTGAGGTTTCGGAACGGAAAGATTAAGTAATGCTGGGATTAAGGCAATTTCTTGATCCTTCATTATTTTCATTCCTTTATTAATTTAAATTCCACCCTTCTATTTTTTGCCCTCCCTTCCTCAGTAGAATTTAAACTCAAGGGTTCCCTTTCTCCCTTACCTTCAAAATGTATTCTGTTTTTCGAAACACCTTCACTCAATAGATAATCATGAACCGCTTTGGCTCTTCTAAGAGAAAGGTTTTGATTAAAGATATCGCTGCCTTGATCATCCGTATGACCGGTAATAAAGATTTTGGATTGCCGATGATAAAGTAGATAGTTACCTAGTTTTTTGAGTGCAGGATAAGCTATGGATAATAAGTGGTCACTTTCAATATCGAATAATATATTGGGCAATTCAAAGGTCTCCGAAATCAAGATGCTATCCTCTTCAATCACAAGGAATTCTGGTTTAGATTCTGGTTTAGCGGCAGCTATTACCGTTGCTAATGGTTCTTCTTTTTGAACAGGAATGGTATGTCTTACATCATCGCCATAGATCATTTTTCTGTTATTTTCAATATCACCTTTTATTTCAGTATCCAGAGCTACTAGTTTAAATTCATCAAAAAGATAGTAGGTGCTGCTTTTCATGTTGTCATAAGAACTCTTGGACTGCTTACCAATTTGGATAACCTTTGTATTTTTATCTCTACTAAAATTACCAATCATCAGCACACTTTCTCCACCTTTAGCTTTATAAGTTTCTTTTACTAAAATCCATTTATTTGGAGGAATGAAATTTTTATTTTGAAAACGAATACTTGGTTGAATGCCTTCGAGATGATCGTTATTTGTTTTAATCAAAAGGGTGTCTTTGAATACAACTCCAAAATGATCAATCATTTTGTAAACTGTTTTATAATAAAAAGACAATTCATAAGTTTTTCCAGCTTCTAACTCACAAAGCAAAGGAGTTTGTAAAAAACCTCTGTCAAATTTTCTTTTCTCATTATACATGCAGATGGAAACATATCGTAAACCTTCTTTTGACTGCTCTTTATTCTTGGCTTTTTGTTGATCATTTTTATAATAAAAAGCTTTCAACGTACTGGAATGCCATGCTTCCGGATAACAAGCCTCCTGATATTTGGTACATATATTTATGTCCTCGAAACCTGGATTTGGAATGAGGTTGATAGGTTCATTTTGTGCAAAAGAAAACCTAGTAGAAAAGAGGAGAAAGATAAATAACGTACATGTTTGAAATTTCATCTTCATTTGATATCAATACATTATCCTGGCAAGTTTTGTAAAAAAGAAATCAAAACCCCCGCAGCCACCGCAGAACCAATCACTCCTGAAATATTACTCGACATCGCATATTGCAAAATATGATTACTGGGATCGTATTTTAACGCAATTTCATTAGCCACTCGAGATGCCATAGGGACAGCACTTAATCCTGTGGCACCAATAAGCGGATTGATTTTCTTCTTTGCAAAGAGATTGTAAAACTTGACCGCCATAATTCCTCCGAAGATAGAAATTGCAAAAGCTAAAAATCCACCGACGACAATCATAAGCGTTTCGCTATTTAGAAAAGTGGAAGCAGTCATCGTCGCACCGACACATAATCCAAGGAATATAGTTGCTGTATTCATGATAGTTTCAGATGCTGCTTTAAAAAGGCGGTTGGTATCCGAACCAATTTCTTTGACCAGATTTCCGAATAATAACATTCCGATGAGTGGTACTGAAGTTGGAATCAGCAAGGATACGATCGTTCCCAAAGCGATTGGGAAAATTATTTTAACAGTACGGAGGTCGTTGATTTTTAATTTACTTGGAAACAGTTTTTCCTGCTTTTTCATATTGATTTTCAACTCCTCTTCGGTCACTGTATATCTAACGACAAGGGGAATAATCACTGGTACCAGCGCCATATAGGAATAAGCTGCAATAGCGATCGGCCCCAATAACTCAGGTGCCAGAATGATCGCAGTATAAATAGCTGTTGGCCCGTCAGCACCTCCGATAATACCAAGTGCGCCAGCTTGTTTTAAAGAAAAACCCATCAATACAGCAGATATCAATACCGTAAAAATTCCAATCTGAGCAGCAGCGCCAAAGAAAGCTAATCTCAAATTTCTCAGCATCGGGCCAAAATCAGTCATTGCGCCAACACCCATAAAAATCAAAGGCGGCAACAAGCCTGTTTTGATCAGCAAATAATACAACATATTCATGATGCCGTGTTCTTTGGCAATCTCAAGAATGGTCAAATGCAGAATGCCATTTTCATCGGTGGCCTGGGTGACACTCATATTTCCGCCAGGGAAGTTAGCCAACAAAAGGCCGAAGGCGATAGGTACCAGAAGCAGTGGTTCAAATCTTTTTTTAATACCCAAATAAAGTAAAAGAAAAGCAAGGGACAACATGAGTAGCGTCAACGGCTCCTGGATGAGATCCCCGATTGCCGTCATTTCGTATAATTTTTCGAGTATTTCCATTTTTTTATGGTTGCAGGTTAGTTGGTAGCTTTGAGTTACTGACTAACTTCATCTGGTTGATTTGGCAGGTATCTTTGCCGTGTTAAAGTTGACAGGTAACTCAAAGTTACCAGCCAACTGCGCTATTGAATCGTGATAATAACATCATCCTCTTCGATCTCTTCACCGTGACGAGCCACGATTTCCAATATAGTACCGCTTTTATCAGCAGCTATCGCGTTGATCACTTTCATAGCTTCAACGTAGGCTACGGTATCGCCTTCTTTGATCAGGTCTCCCACCTTTACAGGGATTTCATTGGACTCTTTGGTGAGGAAAAACTTTCCTTCTAATGGAGAAGTAATAGCCTGGATTTTCTCATTGTCAGCGAATCCATTGGTGGTGGAAGTTGTATCATGCGATATTGGAGTAGCCGCTTTTTGTAAGGAGGTCTCTGGATTATTTTGTAGTATATCGTCATCGTATGACACCGACACTTTGAACTGTTCTCCGTTGACATTAAGATGTAGGACTTTGGGCTGGTAAGTAGTTACGGGAGCAGTTACCGGAACAGGAGCGGCAGTTATTTTATTTAAAACAGCCGCTTTTCTTTTTGCCAGATCATCAAGGAATTTCTCTTTAGCTTTGCCTGATTTGAAATCCTCATACTGGGTCGGGTGCATAGCGTATTCCAATAATTCCTCCTTATCTTCTCCATAATCCCAGCCTTTCTGATCCATCTTGGCTGCAAATAATTCAAGTTCATTCGGATATAAATCCTGAGGAATACCCTGGTAAAATTCCCTGTTTTGTTTTTTAGCCATCGCCTTGAGTTCATCGCCAACCGGGCCGGCTAATTGACCGGAATGACCGAGTAGCATGCCCCAGGTATTTTCATCGATCATGGACCAGCGCTCTTTGCCTTTGATCATTTGGATGACATTCATCAGTGCCACATTCTTTACATATTGACTAAAAGGAGTCACCAGGCAAGGGTAGCCAAGGATAGGCCAAACATATTCTACTTCTTCAAAAAGTTTGATTAATAACGTTTCCTGGCTAATTTGTGGTTTATCCCTTTTCGTCAACCAGTTATTAATGCTCTTTAGATTGTTCTCCAGATCGGCCATAAGACTACCCATCATCCCTCCCGGAAGTCCGGGGCCAATGAGCAAAGAATTCATTTTACGATTCATCGGGTCGATATAAAGGCCGAGAAAATCATCGAAGAATTCCTGCGATAAGCTTCTGGCATCCATGTAGGCTTTTATATTATAATCTTTGACGAGGAATCCAGCGTCTTTTAACATTGCATGGATCGTTAGTAAATCTGCATGGCCGGTTCCCCAGGATAAAGGCTCCATTCCGACGTCGATGATATCCGCACCATTTTTGGCTGCCTCAAGACTGGAAGCTACAGAAAAGCCCGGAGTAGAATGCCCATGGTATTGGATTAAAATAGAAGGATGTCGTTTTTTTATACCTGCCACAATCTTTCCGACAGAAACTGGTCGACCGACCCCTGCCATATCTTTGATACAAATTTCCTGGGCACCCAGATCTAGGTATTGATCGGCCAGGTTGATATAATAATCTACCGTATGGATAGGGGAGAAGGTCAGACTTAATGCAGCCTGAGCAATCATTCCGCCAGCTTTAGCGAACTTAAAAGAATTGGCAAGATTCTGAGGATTGTTCAGTCCATCAAAAGAGCGGGAAATATCAGTTCCCTGCTTTTTTTTGACTTTGAACATCAGCTCCCGGACATCAGCAGGGACGGGGGACATTCTAATACCATTGAGCCCGCGTTCGAGCATTTGGGTTTGGATACCTGCATCATTAAAAGGCTGCGTCCATTCCCTGACGGCAGTATTTGGGTTTTCACCAAAAAGAAGATTGACTTGTTCAAATCCACCGCCATTGGTTTCCACCCGGTCAAAGCAACCCATTTCTACTATTGGCTCAGCGACTCTTACCAGCTGATCTACTCTGGGAACGTATTTTCCTGCTGACTGCCACATATCTCTATAGACCAGACATAGTTTAATTTCTCTCGGCATGTGTATAATATTTTTTGTTACTATTTTTCAATTTTTTAAAAGTGAAAAATTTACAGGAAAAATTTTAACTGAAATTTCCTAAACGCAACTTGATTTATATTGGTTAAGTTATTCTATTCTATTCTTTCTATTTTATCGGCTTTGCCTTTGCCTTTGGTCATTATGTCCACTGCTGCGACAATGGCGGCAAGGCTGGACGTACTGTTTTTCGTTTGCAAAACAGATTGTACAATATTCTTCGGATTGATCAAGGGGTTTTTTATAGCGACTTCCGGGGAAAATCTATTTACTATTCTGATTAATAGCGCACCGGTTAACACTACTAATCCGAGAATAACAGAGACCGTTATCATTCCGACCCCTAAAACGACCAATGCGGTATAGATTTCTTCGCTCATGATATAGTTTTTTAACAGACAGTAAATTTAGCAAAACAAGCTCACACCAGCCCTCTATTTTAAATATTTTCCAATATATTTGCACGGTTTTAAAAAAGGAACAGTTAAAATGAGCAATAAAGTAAAAGTATTCAAATTTGGAGGAGCATCCATAAAAGATGTGGCAGCTATCAAAAATGTGGGCAGTATTTTAAAAAGGTACCCGGCAGATAAATTACTGATAGTGGTATCTGCTATGGGTAAAACGACGAATGCGCTTGAAAAAGTTTTAGAAGCTTATGCTGCTCAAAACGGTAAGGAATTTGAATATTTTGAAGCTATTAAAGCTGAACACCAGGAGTTATTAGAAGCACTATTCCCTAAAGATCATGAGATTTTTGCTGCTTTGAACGATACTTTTATAGAAATAGAATGGGTGATCGAAGAACCTCCACAGGATGATTATGATTATCTGTACGACCAGATTGTTTCTATAGGCGAGATGGTATCTTCAAAAATTATTGCGGCCTATCTAAATCTGGAGGGATTGAGTACCCAGTGGCTCGATGCAAGGGATGTCATTCAAACGGATAATACTTATCGCGATGGAAAAGTCAATTGGGAAGAAACGAATAAACGGGCAATGGAGGTAGTTCCCCCGCTTTTTTCGAAAAGTAATTTTGTGTTAACGCAAGGATTTATCGGAGGTACCAGCGAGAATTTTACGACCACCCTGGGAAGAGAAGGTTCAGACTATAGTGCCGCCATCTTTTCCTACTCTCTGGATGCAGAGAGCATGAGTATCTGGAAGGATGTTCCCGGAATTTTGACAGGTGACCCACGGCTCTTCGATGATGTGACCAAGATTGACCGCTTGTCTTACAAAGAAGCCATTGAGATGACTTATTACGGTGCGAAAGTTATCCATCCCAAGACAATCAAGCCTATTCAGAATAAAAATATTCCGCTCTATGTCAAGTCATTTGAAGATCCGGAAGCAGCAGGAACGATCATTTCCGAAGAAGCAGATATTAGTTATCCCCCCGTTGTCGTCGTAGAATCTGTTCAAGTACTCCTTCATATTTCAACCAGAGATTTTTCTTTTGTTGCCGAACATCATCTTAGCCATTTGTTTCAACTTTTTGCAAAGCACCGAATCAAGATCAATATGATGCAAAACATGGCGATTAGTTTTTCTGTGTGTGTGACCGATAATCCCCGACGGCTTGCCGATTTGCTCAAAGAACTCCATGAAAACTATAATGTCCGAAAAGACGAAAACCTGGAACTGATTACCATCAGGCATTATAAAGAGGAGGTAATCAATAGTCTGCTCCAGGGAAAGGTGATATTATTTGAAGAACGCATCCGGGAAACCGTCCAGATGGTGGTAAGGGATGTGCCGGTGATGAAGCGGAGAGTTGAGCCTGGGGTTTAGCGGCTAGTGATCGTTATATCTGTGATTGGGCTACGCCTATGTGATCGGTTATGCCTTGTGAGGTCGCTTCGGAGCGATTCCACAAGGCGTAGCCGATTACTCATCACAGGCGAAGCGATCACTCTTTATAGGCTGAGCTTTTCTTGCGATTGTCAAGAGTAATCCGTTATCTGCCAAAAAAAATCTAATTTTTTATTAGTAGTGAAACTTTTTATAATTCACCCCGTTAGTGTTAATACTGATCTTTGCTTTTATCTCATTAAATTTTACTTAAACTACATTTTATTTTGGAGGCTTTCGGGTTTACAACTAATTCGATCATTTTTATTAAAGTAAAAATCAAAATCCAATTATTATGAACAGCATCGATTTCAACAGATTAACCGGCTTACTTTCCAAATTAGACAATGCCACCAGCAAAGCGGCTCGTACAGACGGAACTTTCCAAAAGTACCATATTGGGTCTATTGAAGCACTCCGGGACTTACCTCAACACCTTAAAAGGCTTGAACAAGGCTTAAGAACTGCAAAAATTATTGAATAGAAGGTGGAGGTGTCGAAGTATACTAGTATTCAATGGGTACTGTTTTTTCAACCTTTATTTTATTCGGCGTTCGGCGTTCGTAGCCGCTCTGACGCGCAAGAACTTTTGGAATAAAGTCTAATCAACAAAAAAACTTATTATCTTTCAACCAATCAGCTAAACGCTCAGGCCAATTGGAGATAGATTTATGCACAGAACGATCAACCCTATTGAAGCCATAATCACCCTTTGACCTTGCAGGCTAAATCAGCATGGGTCAATATCTCATAAAAGCTATTCCAATCAGACCCATCCTTTAGTCCTTATCTTTTCTTGAATTCGCTTTTTAGTGTTGGGTAAATTGTTCCCTTTTCGGTTGTGTTAGTGGTTATAACCTACTTCCTACGTTGCGGAAAGGTCATTATTTGTTAGGTCATCAGCACAAGTTCCTTGCATGCTGCCAGTTAAGAGTTGAGTAGCCATTAATTCCATCACCACAGTGTACCTTGCGGTATTAGGCGTATAAACGTCGACTCCCTGGATCTCGGCCGCAGGAAGATTTTAATTTTCACAAAGTAAGATAATTAATTGCTATCAATACCTACATAAATTTTCCTCGACTTGCGTATACCCCGGATCCGTTGTGCGTCATGAAAAAAAACTAATTAAAAATCAATCAAAATTGAAAGTCATGAAACGACGAAATTTTATTCTGACAACCATAACTACTATTCCTTTGGTTGCATGTTCAAAAATGAATAAAGAAGAGATAATAAGCACAGAAAAAGGCTTTAAAGTTAATAATGGTGAAGCAAGATTTGGCGAACA
>JBLHJZ010000129.1:0-9670 GCA_047619515.1 Saprospiraceae bacterium
AGGCTTTACGGCTACCATTTCGAATCCGGAAGTTACAGCAGCAGGCATATATAATTTACTGGTGACCGCTCCGAACGGCTGCGAAGCTACGGGCTTGATCATCATAACAGCAGATGAAGAAGTCCCGGTTTTGACCATCCTTGGAGATACCTTAGGCTGTGCGCCGGATACGATAATGATACAAAGTTTTTCGAGTGTAGCAGGTTCCACTTTTTCCTGGACGGGTCCGAATGGATTTATCTCTGTTTCAAGTAACCCGGAAGTAACCCTGGTTGGGTTATACAACCTGACCGTATCAGGGCCAAATGGGTGTATCTCAGTAAATTCATTTGAAGTAATTGCAGACGTGGAAGTTCCTACCGTTATTGCCATTGGGGATACGATTGATTGTACCAATGATGTCCGGCAATTACAAGGCATGTCAAATATTCCGGGTGCCGATTATTATTGGCAGGGACCAAATGGATTTGAGTCCTTTGAAGAAAATCCATTGGTAGACCTGACCGGCAGCTATAACCTAAGTGTTACCGGACCAAATGGTTGTACAGGAATTGCAGTTGCTGATTTATTAGACTTATCTGATAATGTAATAGCTTTGGCGACCATAGGAGGTTCCCTCGACTGTGAAATAACGTCCATCAGCATAGATGGCAGCAGCTCTACAATTGGCAGTTCAATCAATTACTCCTGGTTGGATTTTAATAATAATATTATTGGAAACACGGTAAATATCAATGTAAATGCTGTCGGAGTATATACACTCATAGTGAATGATATAAACACCAGCTGCTTTGATACGATACAGATAGCAGTAGCAGGAGATACGATTACGCCATCGGCAATAATTAATGTAGTCGGCGAACAAAGTATTACTTGTGATAATGCTTCTTTGATTTTGTCTACGGATGGTTCAAGCCCTGCTGCTAATATTTCTTTTGAGTGGTTTTTTAATGGAAATAGCTTTTCAAACCTGTCAGAGGTAGAAGTAGAAACCGCTGGAGAATATTTAGTTGAAATAATTAATTTGCTCAATGGTTGTGTGGATTCCGCTTCGTTTTCAGTGGCTGCGGATTTGGAATACCCGATTGCTGTAGCCTCGGCCGATGAAGAGCTGGATTGTTTTAATCAAAGTTTATCATTAGATGGAACAGGATCTTCTGCGGGTAACCTTTTTGAATACCTGTGGACAGGAGGAAATATTCTTTCTGGTGTGGAAACCTTAAACCCGACAGTTGATCAGATAGGTACCTATACTTTAGTCGTTTTAAATAGTCAGAATGGTTGTTCTTCGGAAGCGGAAGTCGAAGTCGGGGGAAGTGATGATTTTATTGAAGGAGTAGAAATAGTGGCTACTGAACCAAGCTGTTTTGAAGAAAATGACGGAAGTATTATTATCGGGACTATTATCGGAGGCACTACTCCTTATGTTTACAAAATTGACAATGTCATCACTACCTTTGGGACTTTCGAAAACCTTTCGGCAGGAAGTTACCAGTTAAAAATACTGGATGGAGCAGGCTGCGAATTTGATACGGTCATTATGCTTAATCAACCGATTCAAGTGCTGTTGAATTTAGGCGAAGATCAATTGATAAGCCTCGGAGATAGTTTTTTATTAGCGCCAGTGAGTACTATTCCGTTTTTACAATTAGATACTTTTTACTGGACTCAGGAGGAGTTGATGCCTTGTATGAACTGTTTTGAGCAGTGGGTAATGCCGTTTGAGACGACCCCTTACGAACTTACTGTAATTAATCAAAACGGATGTATTGCCATTGATGATATCCTGATCCGCGTCAAAAAAGATCGAGTAGTATTTATTCCAAATATATTTACGCCTGATAATGATGGGAATAATGATGTTTTTATGATCTATGGTGGGCAGGATGTAGCAAAAGTCAAGACCTTCGTCATCTTTGATCGCTGGGGGGAAACCCTTTTCAAAAAAGACAACTTTATACCTAATGACCCAGTATCCGGATGGGATGGAACATTAAAAGGAAGGCCACTGAACCCTGCCGTTTTTGTTTATTTTGCAGAGATTGAGTTTATTGATGGAAGAGTAGCCCTATTTAAAGGAGATTTTACATTGATAAGAAATTAACCAGCCATAAAGGGCACACCGCTAGACATTTTTTCCAGGCCCGCCTCCTAGCCTCCTAAAGCAACAACAGCTTACCCGCAAATGTCTAGCGGTGTGCATAAAGGGTTTAAGTATTCTCTTTACCCTTTTTTCAAACCACCAAGCTATTAAATTTTCCCGCTACAATGGCAAAGCTTTTGCTTTCTAAAGCATAGTGTTTACCTGTTTTTAGTTTTAAAAGAGCGCTTTGGGAAATAATAAGATTTCTCAAATCCTAAGCTAGCTGACTAATAGATTTTTATACTTTATTATTTAGCGTAATGTAAAAGCAAAAGTAAGCTATCCGAATTTAACACAATTACTATAATCATAAATCATTCGATTGGTTGAATGGCTTTATGGTGATTTTAGAACAAGATGTGATTTTTTTTTGGAGAATTTAACAATGTAATAGATGGAAGAATGAATTATAAAACAAAACTAATTTGGGTGCTTTGCTTTTTCTTTTTGGGATTAAATCTTATTTCTGCTAATGATGATCCCTGTAATGCTACAACGATTTCTGTAAATACTTCCTGTACTTCTGTGACCTATTCCAATGCTACAGCGACCAATACGGTAGGTGTACCTGATCCGGGTTGTGCCGGTTATAGCGGTGGGGACATTTGGTTTACCTTTACTATGCCAAATTACGGTTATCATACCATCCTCGAATTAAGCGCAGGTACAATGACTGATGGGGGGATGGCTGTTTATTCAGGTACAGACTGTTCTACTTTGACTTTAGTATCTTGTGATGATAATAGCGGGACAGGAAATATGCCGACGATAACCGTAGATGATGGCTGTGGTTTTGAATTTGCAGGAGCTACTTTTTGGGTAAGAGTGTGGGAGAATGGAAATGACAATAACGGGACTTTTGATATTTGCGCTTATACTATATCACCGAATGTACCTTCCGGAGTTGCGGCTTGTGGAAGTAATCTGATTGCAGGAAATGCTTGTTGTGATGCTGTTTTACTTGGAGATGAATTAGATGGTTACTGTGGAAATACGGGAGGCTATACTGATATTCCTGATGAAATTCCTGGCTTTTGTGCTTTTGTTGACAATAATGCATGGCTATCCTTTATAGCGAGTGAAACTACAGTAGACATAAGCATTGTATCTTCAAATTGTACTTTTGGAAATGGTATTCAGGTAGCTATTTTAGAAACTTCTGACTGTACTAATTTCAATGTCGTATCTAATTGTTGGAACCCTGGTGCTCCGGCTTCCGGAAATTTAATAGCCAATGGATTGACGATAGGTGAAACTTATTATATTTTGGTTGATGGCTGGGCAAGCGATGCTTGTGATTATACTTTAGGAATTGTTAGTGGCATTGAGACCGTCTCTGTTTCCGTTGATGATGACGAAATTTGCCAGGGCGAGTCTACCCAGCTGCATGCCGATGTCATTGGTGCCGGAGTCTATACTTACAATTGGTCTCCCGCAGCAAGCTTAAACGACCCTTCGAGCGCTAATCCTATAGCAACACCTTCTGTATCAACCGATTATACAGTGACGATTACTGGGGTTGTAGATGATGTTCATACGGTCTCCGTCACGGTATATCCAAGTGCTCCCCTACAGCCAACGGTTATCGGATCTACCTCTATTTGTGAAAACGCAATTGGAACGGTATACACCTCCTCGATTACCAATACCAGTAATTATATTTGGACAGTTACCGGTAGTGCGACAATTGCAGGAGGTAATGGAATGGATACTATATTAGTAGATTGGGGAGTCTCAGGAGGAAGTGTTTGTCTAGTGGCAGAGAATAATTGCGGCCTATCTCCACAGGAATGCATCACTGTGATCACGACTAGCCAGCCCATTATTACGGCTACTGATCCTGCACATGGTTGTGCACCCAATCCTTTTGATCTTAATACTATTATGGTTTCAAATTCGGGAACCGGTGGTGGATTGATTACCTATTATGAGGATCTGGCTGACGCTATCAATGGGGTAAATGATATATTTCCTCCTACCACCACAAATAGTGGAACTTATTATATCAGAATGGAAACCGGGCCCGATTGCTATGATATCGACTCCGCTGACGTAGTTATTGAAGATCCGGCTTTAGTCGTTGTAAATCCCGGAGATAAATGTTCGCCTGATTTTATCGACCTTAGTACGGTAGTGATCAATGAGGTAAATGGCTATCCGGGAGGTACAAAAACTTACTATTTAAATGCTACGGATGCTACAAATGCAAGTTCACCTTTAGCCTCAACCCAAGTCTTTACGGGGGGCACCTATTGGGTACGTTACCAAACACCAGGCGGGTGTTTTGCCATAGCACCAATTATTGTGAATATTGATATAACGCCGGATATTACAATCAGCCAGCCTCCACCATTATGCCCCGGAGGATCAATTGATCTGGATACGATTTCATTTACCGATGCCAACGGCGCTACTTTTACGAAGTATTTTTATAATAACGTGATTTTTGCTAATCTGGGTTTTAATGCCCTGGCGCTTTCAAATACCGTGGTTTCTATGCCACAGACTTATTACCTGCGCGCAGAAACGGCAAACGGCTGTTTTCAAATAATAGAAATATCAATAACTGCCGGTGTTACACCTGATGCGGCGATTTCCGGCAGCGGTACATTTTGTGAAGGAACCAATACAGACCTTATATTCGCTTTGAATGGTGGTCCTTTTGATGTGGTTTATACCGATGGCACCAATTATTTTACTTTAAATAATATTTCAAATAATCATACAGAAACTATTACGGTTAATACCGATTCTATTTTTTCATTAGTAACAGTATTAGATGCGAATGGATGTAGTGGAAATATTTTGGGAGGTGATGTTGTTATTATTGCCAGCATCGCACCTACTGCTCAGATTAGTGGAGATGCAACTTTCTGTGATTCGAGTCCTGTAGATATCGATTTCACCTTTACAGGTAATGGCCCTTTTGATGCAGAGTATACCGATGGGCTGGATACCTTTAATCTGACAGGGGTTAGTTTTTCTCACACTGTTTCACATACTGTTACGGCTGATGTCACTTTCACATTGGTTTCGGTAACAGACGTATACGGTTGTACCGGAACGGTCTCTGGTAGTGCCATTATTACCGTATATCCTTTATTGCAAATTGTTAATATCGTCGAAAACTGTGATGCTGCTTTTACCATGTATTCGGTTAGTTTTGAAATCATAGGAGGTGATGTCGTTACTTATAATGTAAGTGGTGATCCGGGGACGCTATCCGGAAATACCTTTACCAGTGATCCGATAGCCAGTGGAACACCTTATAGTTTTACGGTCACGGAAAATAGCGGATGCCCTGTCCAAATAGTGAGTGGAAGTCAGGATTGTTCTTGTGCTACTGATGCCGGGCAGATGGATTTGAATCCGCTTGAAGTCTGTGAGGACGCCACGGCAACGGCTACTTTCCTTATGGGCAGTAATACTTTAAATCCCGGGGATGTTTTCGAATATGTATTACATGATAATGCCGGCGCAATTTTGGGAAATGTTATAGCTGTTTCAAGTACGCCAGATTTCTCTTTTCTATTAGGTATGGCCTATGGGGCGACCTATTATATTTCGCCTATCGCAGGGCCTGATAATGGGAGCGGAAATGTAGATGTCAATCATTTATGTTTTTCTATTGCACCAGGTACGCCAGTGACTTTTTACGAATTACCAGAAGCATCCATTTCAGGAACCGCTTCGATATGTGCAGGTACATCCATGGATTTAGTTTTTAATTTTTCTGTAGGAGTTGCCCCTTTCGATGTAGTTGTTTTGGATGGAAATACAAACACTAATACCAATATCAACAATTTGGTAGATGGAGATATTTATACCGTTTCTCCTACGGTGACCACTACCTATACGATCATAAGTGTAACGGATAGCTCTCCCGCTATTTGTACTGGCAATGGGACAGGAAGTGCAACGGTAACGGTCAATCAGCCTCCTCAGGTTTCGAATATTCAATTCATTTGCAATAATATTAATACGCAGTATCAGGTAAGTTTTGAGCTCGCCTTTGGTGATCCTGCATCTTATACGGTAAATGGAAATCCAGGAACACTTGATAATTTGACTAATATTTTCACGAGTAATTTTATCAATAATGGAACACCTTATAACTTCCTGATTGATGATATTAATGCTTGTGGACCGGTAGCGGTAAATGGTAATTACGTTTGTCCTTGTACCTCAAATGCTGGCGAAATGGGACTCTTACTACTTGAAGCATGCGAATATGAAAAGGCAACGGCACAGCATATTAACACCGTACTGAATTTAGATGGCAACGATGTTTTAGGATTTATACTTTATGATCAATCAAGCCCTTTACCTGGTTCCGTAATGCTGACAAGCCCGACCCCGGAATTTGGCTATGATCCTTCTTTAGCTTATGGTATCATCTATCATATCGCTGCGGTTGTGGCAGATGATTCTGGAATTGGATTTCCGGTCTTAGATGATAATATTGATGCTTGTCTATCTGTTTCGAACGGACAACCGGTTATGTTTTATCAAAACCCTGTAATATCAATACTTGGTAGTAATACTATTTGTGAGGGGGATTCCACCGATATCGTTTTTAATTTAATTGGCGATGGGCCTTTTAATGTGACGTATAATGATGAAACAGGTGATCAGACGCTTTCCGGAATTGATAACGGGCATGTGCTAAGGGTTGCTCCTACTTTGACCACTACCTACACTTTAGTATCTGTTGACTTAAGTATAGCTCCTTTCTGTAATGGAAACATTAATCCCGTGAATAATTCAGTGACAATAGAAGTAATTGAAATGCCAGTCGTTTCAAATATAGTTGCTGATTGCAACCAATTGGGGACGAGTTATACTATCCGTTTTGAAATATCAGGTGGGAATGCAGCTTTATATAATGTAAGTGGTGATCCCGGAACCTTGACAGGTAATATTTTTACCAGTGATTTATTAGTAGGTGGAAGTACCTATAATTTTCAGGTTGATGATGGTTCCGGTTGTCCGCCGGTTATGCTGACTGCCACCGAGTATTGTAATTGTACGCCGGATATAAAACCAGCTATATCCCTGGATCAGGATATTTCATGTAATGGAGAAAGCAATGGGGTTTTGGTAGTAACTAATGAGAATGGACTTGCACCTTTTGGTTTCGAGTGGAATACTGGAACGATAGGCGAGAAAGCAGAAGATTTGGGTACTGGATGGCACTATGTTACGATGACGGATGGGAATAATTGCACTTCTATTGATTCTTTCTATTTAGATGAACCTACACCGATACAAGCAGTAGTCAAGGTCATTACTCCTACCTGTTTTGATGATAATGATGCGGTAATAACCTTTGAAAATGTGGAAGGGGGGACTGGAGCTTATTCCTTCTCGATTGATTATTCTACTTCCTTTACAGAAAATTCTTTTTATAATCTACCTGCAGGAACTTATGAGGGAACTATTGAAGACGGTAATGGCTGTATTTGGCAGGATATGATTGAAATTATTAATCCTGAAGAGCTTATAATAAATATTGGAGAAGATATAACGGTTGAATTGGGAGATAGTATTGCTATAAATCCATATTCTTCTTTGCCAACGAATTCTTTTTTATGGAAGCCTGATGCTTTTATAGAATGTGCTGATTGCTGGAATCAGATGATTTATCCCACTAAATCTATTAGGTATACTTTGACGGCGACGACCGAAGATGGCTGTGAGGCTAGTGCTCAATTAGCGATAATTGTAACGAAAGAAAGGCCAATATTTATACCCAATATTTTTTCACCTAATGGTGATGGCGATAATGATATCTTTAAAGTTTATAGCGGAAGAGGAGTCGAAGTGATAAAAACATTTAGAATATTTGACCGGTGGGGCGCCTTTGTTTATGGGGCTCAAAATCTTAGGCCTGGTGTAGAAGATTTTGGATGGGATGGTAGGCTGAAAGGAAAAAATATGAGTCAGGGAGTATATGTTTATTTCCTGGAAGTTATTTATAAAGATGGAAAATCAGAGATAATAAGAGGTGATGTGACCTTGTTAAGGTAAGATTTTCTAAAAAATATAAAAAGGCTTTTTCGATTTATCGGGGAAGCCTTTTTTTATATTAATTGAAAAGCCTAAGATTTTTACCAAAAAAAAAGGTATCTTGCAATCACGATTATAGCCTCTCACCTCAATTGTTTGTTCAAACAATCAATAATCAATAGATATATTGCGTGATTAATTTGTTTTAAAGCGTATTTTTATGTTTTAAATTAATGTGTCAGTATATTTGATTTCCCTTGGACAAATGAATTTTTAGAAAACCTTACTACAATTTTACTAAAACAACACTTGGTAATGAGAAGAATACTTACAATTGTCTCTGTGCTTTTATGCACTCTCTTTAATGTATATGCTCAAAACTGTGATCCGAATTCACCGCCCAATCTTCCAGCCGCTGGTTGTGCATGCGCTTTTCCGGATTGTAGCTTTGGTTTGAATGGCTTTGCTGCCACCCTAGGTACCTTAAATACCGTTCAACCATTTCCTGGTTGCGGCGGCAATGTTCTTAATAATGATGACTGGATTGCATTTATTGCAGGTTCTACAACAATTTCAATAACTATTAATATTGCTAATTGTCAAAGCATGGGTGGTAATGTTGGCGTTCAGGCCGGCTTCTACGCTAATTGTACCGAACCTGTAAATAATACGGATGAAGGGACTTCTTCTAATCCGCTGTCTCTTCAATGTGGTTGTACTACACAACCGATTAACCTAATATATAATAGCTTTATAATTGGACAGACCTATTATATTGTTATTGATGGTTGTGGAGGAGATATTTGTGACTATGACATCGTGGTAAATAGCGGTTCGACCATGGTGGATCCCCCAGGTCCCTTAGGTGCAATCACTGGCCCTACAACGGTTTGTCCTGGCTACACGGCTACCTATACTGTAGACCCGGTTAGTGGAATTAATGATTACAACTGGTTGGTCACTGGAGGTACTATAGTTTCAGAAAATGCTAATACGGTTACCATTACATGGGGCGCAGGAGGTAATGTTTCAGCTTTTGGAGAAAATGCCTGCTATTTTACCAATATTGTCGATCTGAACGTTATAGTGCAAGCTTTACCGGATCTTACGGCAGAAGGGGATTATTGTGATACTGAAGCTGGCTATGTTTACCCTGCCAACGGCCTGACCTACACATCAGGACAACATACTATCGTCAGTATTGTCGACTCGGGACCCAATATCGGCTGTTTTCAGAATACCATATTGACGGTCAATACTCACCCGACCTATAACCAGACTTTCGATGAAGTGATCTGCTTCGGCGACCAAGTGATTTACGGAGGCTTACCCTATTCCCAGGAAGGGACTTATGACGTACCTTTATTTACAACACTTTACCAGTGCGATAGTAATATAACCTTAAACCTAACAGTTCTGGATCCCTTATCGGTAGTAAACCTACTACCGCCTTTTACCGAGATCACCTGTAGCAATACGTCCGTACAAATAGACGGTTCCAACTCATTCCCTGCACAG
>JBLHJZ010000130.1:0-9660 GCA_047619515.1 Saprospiraceae bacterium
CGCGACCAAGACTCAGGAAGGCGTTCCTACTATTCTGCACTCCGAGCATTTTGGACGGCTTATTACGAGCTGCGCCGCCTGACTTTATATGATTTTGAAAAAGATCAACCGCTGGTAAGATAGGTCAGAGGTCAGAGGTCAACGCCCTCACCTCTCACCTCTCACCTCTGGTTCTAGCTATTTCTAATATTTGCCTGTGCTGCAGCCATCCTCGCAATCGGCACCCGATAAGGAGAACAACTGACATAATTAAGTCCTACCCGGTGGAAGAAATCTATGGATTCTGGATTGCCTCCATGCTCGCCACAAGCGCCAAGTGGCATATTCGGCCTTACTTTTCTTCCTTTTTCAGCAGCAAATTTAACGAGCCTCCCCACGCCATTTTCATCAATTTGCTCAAATGGATCTGCATCAATAATCTTTTCTTTAAGGTACATCGGTAAAAATTTACCAATATCATCTCTTGAAAATCCAAAAGTTAATTGGGTCAGGTCATTGGTACCAAAGGAGAAAAATTCTGCTTGTGCTGCTATAAGATCAGCAGTTAGTGCTGCCCTTGGTACTTCGATCATTGTTCCTACATGATAAGGAATACGATCGCCATATTGTTCGAAAACTTTTTCAGCTGTCTTTCGGATGATTTTTTCCTGTTGCATGAATTCACGGGATCTTCCGATCAAGGGGATCATAATTTCAGGAAAGACATGAATTCCTCTTTTCTTGACATTCAAGGCTGCCTCAATGATGGCCTGTGTCTGAATCTCTGTAATCTCAGGATAAGTGATACCCAGGCGGCATCCTCTATGTCCGAGCATTGGGTTGGTCTCTGCAAGAGATGCCACTTTGTCCTGAATCTCTTTCAGTGATACGTTCATGGTATCTGCCATCTCCTGTTGGTTCTCAGGTTCATGAGGTAAAAATTCATGGAGCGGAGGATCTAGTAAGCGTATGGTAACAGGAAAATCATGCATATTTTCAAACAAACCCTCAAAGTCTGCTCGCTGTATAGGAAGAATATTTGCCAATGCTTTTCGGCGTCCGGTCAGATCATCAGCCAATATCATTTTCCTCATAGCGATGATCTGATCTGCTTCAAAAAACATATGCTCGGTTCTTGCCAGTCCAATTCCTCTTGCACCAAAATCCCTGGCCATTTGTGCATCAACAGGAGTATCTGCATTGGCTCTTACTTCCAGCTTTGCATGTTTGTCAGCTATCTCCAGGAGTTGCTTGAGATCATTAGTCAAGTCAGGATCTTTAGTGGCTATTTCTCCTTCATATACTTCTCCTGTAGTACCATTCAAAGATATCCAATCTCCTTCATTAAAAATAGAACCATTGAACGCAATAGTTTTTGTTTTGTAATCCACGACCAATTCTCCTGCTCCTGAGATACAGCATTTCCCCATTCCCCTCGCTACGATGGCCGCATGTGAAGTCATACCACCTCTTGTGGTTAGGATACCTTTGGCCAGGTGCATCCCCCTCAGGTCTTCTGGTGAGGTCTCCTTTCTTACCAAAATTGTTTTCTTTCCACGGGAAACCCAATCCTCCACATCATCAGCGAAAAAGACAATCTGCCCTGTAGCTGCGCCAGGAGATGCAGGTAATCCCTGAGCAATTACATGTACATTATTAATGGCTTTTGTTTCAAAAATCGGGTGCAATAAGTCATCAATCCGAACCGGGTCAATGCGCATCAGTGCCGTCTTTTCATCAATCATACCTTGCTTCAACATATCCATTGCAATTCTCACCATAGCGGCTCCAGTCCTCTTTCCGTTTCGGGTCTGGAGTATCCAAAGTTTATCTTCCTGGATGGTGAATTCGATATCCTGCATATCTTTATAATGGTTTTCAAGCCTGGTCTCATATGCGATCAATTTTTTATAAGCGACTGGCATGACTTCCTCCAACGAAGGATAGTTTTGATTTCGAACTTCCTCGGATACTTTAGTCATCTTAGCCCAACGCCTTGATCCTTCGAGTGAAACCTCCTGTGGCGTCCGGATACCTGCTACCACATCTTCTCCCTGCGCATTTATCAAAAACTCACCATTGAAAAGGTCTTCTCCGGTTGCTGCATTCCGGGTAAAAGCTACTCCGGTGGCACTAGTGTTTCCCAGATTACCATAGACCATCGCCTGGACGTTCACGGCAGTACCCCACTCGGCAGGAATTCCATTAAGTTTACGATATAATTCAGCCCTACTATTATTCCAACTTTCAAAAACCGCAAACACGGCTCCCCATAATTGAGTCCAGGGATCAGCAGGGAATTCTTTTCCCGTTCTTTCCTTAATCAAAGATTTATAGCTGGAAACGAGTTCCCTGAGGTCTTCGACTTTTAGCTCATTGTCTTCTTTTATCCCTTTCTGTATTTTTAATAATTTAATGAGATTTTCAAATGGATCTTCCTCATTCTTCTCCGGTTTTAATCCTAGGACTACTTCTCCATACATCTGGATTAAACGCCGATAAGAATCCCAGGCAAATCTTGGATCACCTGTTTTTATACTGATCCCTTCTACTACCTCATCATTGAGGCCGAGATTAAGAACGGTATCCATCATTCCAGGCATAGAGGCTCTTGCTCCTGACCTTACGGATAGTAATAAAGGATTATTCCGGTCACCAAAAGAAGTACCCATTATTTGCTCGAGGTGGCGCACACCAGCTTCCACTTCCGTTTTGATCGCAATAAAACATACTTCTTTTCCTAAGCTGTTAAATAACGTACAGGCTTCAGTAGTTACTGTAAATCCCGGAGGTACCGGAATTTCAATTAAGTTCATTTCGGCAAGGTTGGCACCTTTACCACCGAGGAGATTTTTCATCCCGGCATTTCCTTCGGCTTTTCCATCGCCGAATGTATAGATGTATTTTTTCACAATTGTAGATTTTGTTAAAAAATGAAAAATGAAAACTATGCTATATGTTGAAATGCAAAAGTAAGGTAGAAATCAACTTCGATTTCCTGACAATAGTCACATTAGCGTCTGATTAAAATCACCCTGCCAACTGATTATTGTCATGTATGACAACAAGTGATTTGTATAATTTACGCACTGAAAGTCATTAGCATTCAATAATTATTAACTCTTTTGTTATGTATAATGAAAAAATAAAATCTACCCTGGATCAGGCGGATCAATTTTTGGAAAACGCTCAAATTGAAATGTACAGATCCAAAGAGGATGTCGTTCCTCATGCGGCATGTAGTAATGCTCGTCAATCCATCACTCAATACTTAACCGGATTTCTACTAAAAAATGGTGTGGAAGATATTCGGGAAATGTCTCTTATTGCCTTATTGAAAAAATGTGAAGAGATTAACCCAAAATTTAAAAACCTCAATATGGATACCATGTATTGCAGCAATGAAACACATGATGCCAATTTTTGTACTCATCTGGGAAAAGTGAAAGAGTGTGTCCAACTAGCCACACAGGCAAAGAAACTAGTGGAGGATGAACCCTGGCCTTTGAGTATAAATACCAAATAATTCAAATTTAAATATTATGAAGTTTGCTTTCTCTTTCAAGTTTAAGAGAACTTGGAAGTAGCAATAAATATTTCTTATAGCTAAATGGACAGTTAAAAATTACAATAATAAATAAAAAAGATACTAGTAAAAAAGAAGCTGATATGGATAAAATAAATAAAGACTTCAAATACCCTGGAACCCGTGCCGCTATGGATGGGAATACTGCTGCAATTATGTGCGAACGAGAATCTTCTGATGCAGCAGGCGCATATCCAATTACACCTTCTACACAAATGGGGGAATATTGGGCTGAAGAAGCTGCCAAAGGCCATTTAAATATTTCTGACAGGCCATTAATATTTATTGAACCGGAAGGGGAACATGCAGCAGCGGCTGTTACAGCAGGCCTTTCAATGACAGGTTTGCGAGCTGCAAATTTTTCCTCCGGACAAGGTATTGCTTACATGCATGAATCACTTTATGCAGCAGTAGGAAAAAGACTGACCTATATTCTCAATATCGGCGCTAGAGCGATGACCAAATCCACCTTAAATGTACATGCAGGTCATGATGATTATCATGCAATAGATGATACCGGTTTTTTTCAATTTTTTGCTAAGAAGGCACAACATGTGGCAGATTTGAACATTATTGCTCATAAAATTGCTGAGTTGGCCTTAAATCCCGGAATAGTTGCTCAGGATGGATTTTTAACCACCCATCTTATTGAGTCTTTACAAATTCCCGAGCGTGAATTGATCAAAGAATATCTAGGCCGGCCGGATGATATAATTGAAACACCAACAGCTGCTCAAAGAATTATTTATGGGGATACTCGTAGACGGATACCTGAACTTTGGGATGTCGACAATCCAGTAATGGCAGGGATCGTTCAAAATCAGGATTCCTATATGCAAAGTGTTGCTGCACAGCGACCTTTCTTTTTTGATCACATCCAAGGCCTAACAGATCAGGCATTTGAAGAGTTTTATAGCCTTACCGGACGTCGATATGAACGCGTATTATCTTATCTGGCGGAAGATGCAGACTATCTGATCCTCGGACAGGGCAGTGTAGTCTCAAGTGCTGAAGTAGTAGTTGACTATATCCGAAAGACACGGGGTATCAAAGTTGGTGTGGTTGATTTAGTGATGTTTAGACCTTTCCCGGCTGATTTTATTGGAAAATTATTAAAAGGCAAAAAAGGCGTTGCAATCCTGGAAAGACTGGATCAACCTTTAGCTGTAGACCTTCCAATTATTAGAGAGATTAGATCTGTTCTGTCCAAGTGTATTGAAAACGGAGCAAATCCGAAAAACAAACCTTATCCTGACTTGGCGAGCTATAAACCCTCAGATATTCCGGCATTGTATTCCGGTTCCTTTGGAATGGGAAGTCGTGACTTACAACCTGAAGGCATTATTGGAACCATTGAAAATATGCTGCCTGACGGAAAACACAAAAAACAATTCTATTTATCTATTGATTTTATTCGGGATACGGCATTTACACCAAAACAAAGAGCCTATCAGGAAACGATTCAGGATGCTTACCCACATGTGAAAGAGCTGGCACTTCATGGTTCCGAAAACCCAAACCTTATGCCAGATGGAGCCGTTACGGTCCGTTTTCACTCCGTAGGAGGATGGGGGGCTATCACTACCGGCAAAAATTTAGCGATGACGCTCTTTGATTTGCTGGGATATGATATCAAAGCAAATCCAAAATATGGCTCAGAGAAAAAGGGCCAACCGACCACCTACTATCTGGCAGCCTCTCCAGAACCTATTCGGATTAACTGCGAATACTTTTTTGTCGATGTTGTTCTCTCACCTGACCCCAATGTATTTAAACATACAAATGCATTAGCAGGTTTAAAAAAAGAAGGTTGTTTCATCATTCAAAGTGATAAAAACAGCCCTGATGAAGTTTGGGCTGATATTCCGGAACCTTACCAAAAAGTAATCATCAACAACGACATTCATGTATTTTACATCGATGGTTTCAGGATAGCCAGAGAAGAAGCCACCGATCCAGAATTACAGCTAAGAATGCAAGGTATTGCATTTCAAGGTGCATTCTTTGCTGCCTCTCCACTAAAAAAGAAAGCAGGCCTTTCAGAGGAAAAGCTACTTAAAGCAATTGAAGATCAATTGCAACTCAAATTTGGTGGAAAAGGCCAACGGGTAGTTGATGACAATATGCGTGTTGTGAGGCGTGGTTTTGATGAAGTTCACGAAATCACCAACAAAGTACTTGGTGCGGGACATGAGGAAAAGACGAATGGACAAACGACTTTACCTATTCCTACCATGATGAAAAATATCCCTCAAAGTGAGTCTAAATTGAGCGATATCCATCGATTCTGGGAGCAAACAGGTAATTTCTATCTGCGTGGTATGGGAAATGACAATATCACAGATCCTTTTATAGGCTTGAGTGTAATGCCCGCTGTAACCTCTCTTTTTAGAGATATGACCGGCATTCGTTTTGAGCACCCCGAATGGATTCCGAATAATTGTACGGCTTGTGGAGACTGTTATACTGCATGCCCCGACACTGCAATTCCGGGATTGGTTAGTGACTTATCTGATGTATTGGATACCGTTGTAAAACGGGTAAAGAAAAATCACGGTAAGGTTGAATTCTTACCTAAGGCAGTCCGACAAATGGAAGGTAAAATCCGTGAACTTTTAAATGCTTCCCAAAATGGAGCTACCGTAAATGATTTTATATATAATGCGATTGATCTGACAATTAGTGAAAGTAGTGATGGCCCGGCATTGGTTGAGGAATTTGATTGGTTTAAAGAAGAACTGGGTGACTTTAAATTTGCACTGACTCGTCCTTATTTTGACCTTCATGAGAAAGATCAACCGGGTAGCGGCGGATTATTCAGTATTACCATCAATCCTACCACTTGTAAAGGCTGTATGGAATGTGTAGAAGTCTGTGATGATGATGCATTAAGAGCCGTCACTCAGACTGAAGAATCTGTAGTTCGGTTAAACAAAGAGTGGGATTTGTGGCTGGATTTACCCAACACCCCTAAAAAGTACAACCGTATTGATGACCTTGAAGAGAAAATAGGGCCGCTTGAAACTATATTGTTAAACAAGGATGCTTATCTAAATTTAGCAAGTGGGGACGGTGCTTGTTTGGGATGCTCAGAAAAATCGGTCGTTCATCTATTTACAGCTACCGTAGAATCTTTGATGCAGCCACGTATTGAAAAACACCTTACTCATCTTGATGAGCTTTGTGATAAATTGGAAAAACATATCCAACAAAAGCTCATGCAACCTGTAGACGTAAGTGATGCAGAAATGATGTCTAAGATTGTTGCTGAGGCACATGATAGTGACTTAACAATGGCTGGTATTGCCAGGAGCATGGAATCCGCAAAAGGTAGTCAACCTATTGACCAGGACTGGCTAAGAGAGGTAACACAGTTGTTGGCTAAGTTGAAAAAACTGAAATGGAAATACACTAATGGAACCACTGGAAAAGGCCGTTCCAGTATGGGTATGTGTAACTCAACCGGATGTACCTCTGTTTGGGGCAGTACCTATCCTTTCAATCCATATCCTTTCCCTTGGGCCAACCACTTATTCCAGGATTCTGCCTCTATGGCCATGGGTATCTTTGAAGGCCATATGGCAAAAATGGCAGATGGATTCAGAACTATCAGAAAAGCGGAACTGGAATTAACTGGTAATTATGATGCTGATACTCACAATGACTTCTTCACTTATTTCACCTGGGAGCATTTTACGGATGAAGAATGGCTATTATGTCCCCCGGTAGTGGCACTCGGAGGCGATGGCGCTATGTACGATATCGGTTTCCAAAACTTGTCTCGAATGATGGCTTCTGGTAAGCCTATCAAAGTTATTGTAGTCGATACTCAGGTATATTCTAACACAGGAGGGCAGGCATGTACTTCAGGTTTCATAGGCCAGATTTCAGATATGGCACAATACGGTAAAGTGCAAAAAGGTAAAACTGAACCACGAAAAGAGATTGGTTTAATTGCAATGGCACATAGAAATACTTACGTATTGCAAGGATCTCTGGCCAATACTAGTCAAATGATTGAAGGATTTATTGATGGTCTGATGACCAAACGTCCTGCAATATTTAACCTTTATACGACTTGTCAACCAGAACATGGAGTGGCTGATGATTTAGGAGTCCATCAGGCTAAACTAGCAGTTGAATCACGAGCATATCCTATGTTTAAATACAACCCTGACCTTGGAATTAAAGTCCAGGATGCTTTTGATCTGGACGGAAATCCCGCAATAGATCAATTATGGCCGACTTATCAATTAAAATACATTGAAAGCGGTATTGAAAAAACAATGGAAGTAGCCATGACTTTTGCCGATTTTGCGCTTACTGAAGGAAGGTTTAGAAAACATTTCCGCAAAGTACCGCGAGATGCCTGGAATGAGAACATGGTGCAATTAGCAGAATTCCTTGAAATGAGTGCTGATGATCGCGAAGGAAACTTCCCATATATCTGGGCGGTCGATAAAAAGCAACACTTAAGCCGGGTGCTTGTTGCTGAACCTATTGTTGAATCTTGTGAAGAAAGACGCGATTTCTGGATTATGCTACGTGCATTGGCAGGTGTTGAAACAGAGAAAGTGGAAGAAGTAGATATTGAAGGTAAAATCCGAGCTGAAGTTGTAGGAAAAATCACCCAGGGACTTATGAAACTTGCCGGTGGAGATGGAAACGGGATCGTTGATTTGGCAATGGGAGAAGCCTCAGCGCAGGCCAATCCTGAAGCAGCCAAATCTCCTGGCGATTATATGGCACCATGGCTGGAGACGGAAGAATGTACGTCCTGCGATGAATGTACACAACTCAACGCTAAAATATTTGCCTATAATAATGACAAAAAGGCATATATACTGAATCCTGACGGAGGTCCTTATCAGGATTTGGTAAAGGCTGCTGAGAAATGCACGGCGAGGGTGATACATCCGGGCTTACCCGCAGATCGCACCGCAAAGGATATTGACAAGTGGATTAAACGAGGTGAGAAGTTTAACTAGCAACGGTCGAAGATGAGACATCGCGAATTTTATAAGGCTGATTGCTTAATTTGGTAATTTGGACTTTATAGATTACTAAAAAATCGGTATTAGGTTTTCGGCATTCGGAGATTACCGAAAACCTAATACCGTTTTTTCGACAACAAAAAGAATGGCTAAGGCTCAAATAATCTTCTAATCATTGAAAAATACGGGATGACTTATATTTGACTAACACTTACATTACATGGGAATATTTAATTTTTATAAAAATACCTTCAAGCACGGTGTTCATCCACCAACGCACAAAAACGAAACTAATGGTTTGCCCATTCGGCAGTTTCCTTTTGCTCCGGTGGCCATCTT
The DNA here is from genome assembly GCA_047619515.1 of Saprospiraceae bacterium. Lineage (GTDB taxonomy): Bacteria > Bacteroidota > Bacteroidia > Chitinophagales > Saprospiraceae > JAHDHW01. The sequence continues at coordinate 8,899 of JBLHJZ010000130.1, forward strand.
ACCGATGGTGCAACATATAGGTGCTCCCTCAGAAATTGTAGTGAGGGAAGGGCAGGAAGTAGAACGGGGTCAACTGCTCGCCAAAGCTGTTGGATATGTATCCGTACCTATTCATGCACCCGTTGCCGGAACCATTCGGAAAATCGCCAATGTTCCATCCATTTCAGGTAAAATGGTTCAGGGGATTTATCTGGAAGCATTTCCTTCTTCAAGCCAGGAAGTTGTCGGAGGCAGGCCTATTGATCTCGAAACCGCCACTGCAGGTGAAATCCTCAAAGGAATCCAGGACGCGGGAATTGTTGGGCTTGGTGGCGCAGCATTTCCTACTCATGTGAAGCTGAAAGTACCTGATGGAAAACAATGTGAGATTTTGATGATCAACGGCATCGAATGTGAGCCCTATTTGACAACCGATCACCGGGTGATGTTGGAACAGGCCGATGATATCTTCATGGGCATAAGGTACCTGCTCAAGGCTACAGGCGCAAAACGAGCGATTATAGGGATAGAAGCAAATAAGCAAGATGCCGCTGATCACCTGGCAGGAATGATCCCCAAAGAGCTTCCTGTTACCGTAAAAGTAGTTCCTGTAAAATATCCACAGGGCTCTGAAAAAATGTTGATCACCGCTATTCTTGGTCGCGAAGTTCCCTCAGGAGGACTACCCATTGATGTTGACATAGTGACTATTAATGTGGCCACTACAGCGGAAATCGGACGCCTTTTACCGCAAGGACATGGTATTCAGGAAAGAGTCATCAC
>JBLHJZ010000131.1:0-9638 GCA_047619515.1 Saprospiraceae bacterium
CCGTGGCATTTATCACCATTCCAACTATTGAAAGAGGCCATCACCGTCAACACCCCTTCCGCTAGTGCAGGATAATAAGGTGCAATATGAAGGCGCGTTAATTCTTCTTCTGAAATCCGGGTATCTCCCTGATCAATACCATAGGTGGTTCCTCCATCTCCAACCCAATGCTTTACACATCCGACTACGCTATCCGTACCCAAGTCATGTTGTAAGCCTTTGACAAATCTACCTGCATAAGATTGTACGATTTCGGGATCTTCGGAATAACTTTCATAGGTTCGTCCCCATTGATTATTACGGGCTACCGCCAGTGTTGGCGCAAAAGTCCACTCTACCCCTGTAGCTAAAATTTCGCGTGCGGTCACTTTTGCAATTCTTTCTATTAGCTCAGGATCATTTGCAGCACCGAGACCGATATTATGCGGAAAGACCGTTGCGCCCAGTACATTATTATGACCATGAACCGCATCGACGCCATAGATGATCGGGATGGCCAAATGCGCTTCGTCTTCTTCCATCGACGCTGCCCAATAGGCATCATTCATATCTACCCAATCTTTGGTGGCATTATCACCCGGACAGGAGCCTCCTCCACTCAACACGGAGCCGATATGATAACTTTTGACTTCTTCAGGAGAAATGGACATTCTTTCCGTTTGAGTCATCTGTCCTACTTTCTGTTCCAAAGTCATTTTGTCGAGTAATGCTTTTACTCTTTGTTTTATATCCTGATCTGTAATTGAATTTTCCATTTTCTTGTTTTTTAAGTTTTCTCAAAAAAGTAATATTAAATGTCAATAACTATTAAAAAAAGACATAACAACTACTCATAAACCCTGACATAATCGATCTCCATTTTTTGAGGTAATTTCTCCGTATCCAATCCTTTCGCAGCCCCCCAATTACCGCCATAGGCAATATTTAAAATCAGGTAAAAATTCTGGTCAAAGGGCCATTCCATAAATCCTTTTCCTTCATTTTGAAAAGTGAAATAATGTATGTCATCCACATAAACCCGGTATTGGTCTTCTTCCCATTCTAAAATATAAGTGTGGAAATTTTCATCCGAATCCGGTAAATATTGTCTGTCGTGCTTTTGAGTGCCGATGGTAAAATAATAAGCTCCGGTATGCGCAGATGCTTCGATGGTATCCGGGTCATAGCCTACGTTTTCCATAATGTCGATTTCTCCACATTTTGGCCATCGTCCGTATATAGTAGTATCTGTGGGCATCATCCAGATAGCGGACCAGATTCCACGACCTGTCGGCAGTTTGGCTCTGATTTCAAACTTACCATATTTCCAGTCTCCTTTGTCTTTCGTAATCAGTTTAGCGGAGGAGAAATTGCTATTCCCTATTTTTTCTTCATGGACTTCGATGGTTAAAATTCCATCCGCTACCCAGGCATTCTTCTTTTGTTTTTCGGTGTAATATTGAAATTCATTATTACCCCAGCCGCAAAGTTCCGGACAGCCGTCACCTACACTATAAGTCCACTTTGTAGAATCCGGAAAACCGGAATAGTCGAACTCATCCGACCAGACTAATTTGTCGAATTTGTTTTTTTTTATTTCGGTTTCCTCTTCATTTGTTTTTTCAGTATCAACAGTGCTAGTCGAACAAGCGAAGAGGCTGAGAAAATATAAAACGACTAGATATTGCACTTTCATTATTCAAGATTCAGTGATGACAAATAAAGATCTATTCCACAACAGCTAGACATTTTTCCTATCTCCGCCTCCCAGCCTCCTAAAGGAGGATCTGCTTATCCACAAATGTCTAACGGTGTGGGTCTATCCTGTTTATTGGCGTTCATAAACTCTTACATAATCTATTATTAACTGCTGAGCAGTCACAGATTCATCCATGCCTTGAGCACCTCCCCAACCACCTCCCATGGCTAAGTTGAGGATAATATTTTGCGGTTGGGCAAAAGGCCATTCTCTTTCATCAGCAATTTTATCGTACAGATAATATTCTTTACCATCAACAAAACCTTTGATTTCAGTTGGCGTCCATTCCACGGAATAAGTATGGAACTCCCCGGCAATCTTTAAAATATCTTTTACACTACTGATCTGATTATTAATCTTGAAATAATAGGCGGGCGTATGAACCGTGCAATGCGCAATGCCATCTCCAGACTTATCATCTACCTCATATCCTACGCTTTCCATGATATCTATCTCTCCACAATATGGCCAGGAGAGTTCATCTACATACGAATCGCCAAGGGTCCATCCAGCAGCCCAATTTCCTCTTTCCCGTGGGACATTGGCTTTGAATTCTATTTTCCCGTACAGGAAAGTCACTTTGCCACGAGTAGTCAACCTTGCAGAAGTCCATTCCTGATCCCAATCATTTTTCCTTGCTTCGATAATAAGGTTGCCATTTTCCTGGCGGGCATTTTCGCCCCGATTTTCCGTATAATATTGTAGTTCATTATTTCCCCAGCCCCAGTCGCCAATATCGTAAGTCCACTTGCTAGTATCTGGCAATCCTTCTCCGTCAAATTCATCTGACCAGACTACTTTCCAGTCTTTGCCATCCGTTTTTTGCGTCAGGGTTTTCGGAGTAAGCTGGTGTTTTTTTAGCAGGTTGAATTTTAGCCAGTCCACTTTGACACTTCCGCCTTTTACATGCAGTTTCATTTTGTGAATACCTGTATTTAAAGGGCTGCCATCTTTACTGAAGATGGAGAAAGCATCACCCGAAGCAGAAATAGGGATCGAACCGGTAATATTATAAGTTCGCCCATCAGTATTATCTGTATAATCCTCCATCCAGACCGTCGTGCTGTCGGCTAAGGTAGTAGCATTGATTTCGAAAGTATAACGGCCAGCTTCGATGACATTTACTTCATAAGCCAACCAGGAATCTTCTGCAGGAGTGGTGACAAATTTTTCGCCATTTTCGCTGCCTTCTGTTTTCATTTTTCCTTTGTAACCGGTAAAACTCTCAGCTTCGATGGTTATAGAATGAGGATCGCTTTCCGCTAGTTCAGTCGTTGCTGAATCTGTTTTATCGGTGTCGCTTTCTGAACAAGAAAATACGGAACCCCCCAATATTATACTTAGAATACCCAGAATATTTAAAGTTGTTTTTTTCATAATAAAATTAAAGTTTGAACTTAATAAAACACAGTAATGCTCCCTTCCCAAAGCCTTATAGGCACCTCCTCAAGTAGGAAGACTGACAAGCTTTTTAACTACCGGAGGTATGTTAGTCTACATGCATTCTTGATGCAGGCTAAAGCCTGCGGTACTAACCTTTTACTAATAATTTCTCCAATTCTTCCAAAGTCTTTCCTTTTGTCTCGGGTAATTTCATAATAATAAAAATCAATCCCAGCACTGCGAAAAGACCATAGATAAGGAAGGTCAGCGAACTCCCCAGATTTTGCAGCTCCCATGGGAAAGCCACTTGTACAATAAAGCTGACCGCAGAGTTGACTAAACCCACAAACGAAATAGCCAAACCCCGAATCCAATTGGGAAATAATTCGGAAAAGAGCACCCACATGACCGGGCCGACCGAGACGGCAAATGAAGCCACAAAGCCTAAAATACTCAATAGAATCAGCCAGGAATTCATAGTGACCGCAGCAGTGATCAATTCCGATTCGTAGGTCTGCGCTGCTGCTACTCCGAGTGCGCCACGGAGAGCATTTTTGAAACTGACATCGTCGTCATAGGTCTGGTTGACCAGTGGTGCCAATTGTTCCTGATTGATTTCAGCAGGAAGATTCAGCACAGTGGCATCGGTCAAAGTATAGGTCGCCTGACTGAATCCATAAGACAGTAAGAACATGGTAATTACAATCCCTGAGACACCAAAAACAAGCAAAGGCTTTCGGCCTAATTTATCAATCAGAGAAATAGCAATAATGGTAAAAACCAAATTGATAAGTCCAACTAAAATTGCTTGAGAGAAAGAAGCATCTGTCCCAATCCCCGATTGTTCAAAAATCATCGGGGCGTAAAAAAAGACAGAGTTGATTCCTGTGATTTGCTGAAGAATACCTACTACCAGTCCAATCGTCAGTACTAATCTCAAGGCAGGTTTGAACAAGGATCGAATAGGTAATTTTTCTTTAGGCGTATCGTCATTCATACTATCTTTTACCGACTGAATGATCTTAACCGCTTCCTCTTCCCCCGCAGCTTTTTTCATGATTAACAAAGCTTCGTCATACCTTCCTTTCATCGCCAGCCAACGCGGACTTTTAGGAACAATAAATAATGCAAAGAAATATAGTATTGCCGGTAGTGCTTCTAAGCCTAACATCCAGCGCCAGTTGTATTCACCAAATTTTAAGGATTGTGCCCAGGAAGCATCAGACTGCCCTAGTTGTAATATCAAATAATTTGTAAAAAAAGCAACCGAGATCCCAAGTACAATATTCAGTTGATTGAAGGAAACCATTCGTCCACGCATTTCAGGGGGAGCAATTTCGGCAATATACATTGGAGCGATAATTAAAGAAGCGCCAACTCCAAGACCACCAATCATCCTGGCGATCACCAAAATAATAAAGGAGGGAGCAAAAGCCGATCCTATCGCTGATACAAAATAAAGTAGTGCCGCATAAGTCAATACTCTTTTTCTTCCGATCCTGTCGCTCAAAGGGCCTGCCACCATCATAGCAAGCGTAGCCGTCAAGGTCAATGAACCCACTGCCCAACCCAATTCAATTTTGGAGAGGCTAAATTCTATTTCGATAAATTTGTTAACGCCGGATATGACAGAAGCATCAAATCCCATCAAGAAGCCACCCAGGGCTACAATCATGGCAACAACAATGACAAAGTTAGTTTTTCCCATAAGAAGTAAATTTAAGTTGGTTTAAGAATGATGGAAAATTATTTCCTCATCCCTGAAATCATTTCTGTTTTGTTATAAAAAAGAATAGGCATCGATGACTTTATTAGACTTTATTCGGTATTCGGCGTTCGCTATTCGTGCCGCTGTGACGTACAAAACCTTTTGGCATAAAGTCTATTGATAAACTCTTACATAATCTACTTCCATGGTTTGCGGAAAAACAGTATTCCCATCCGGATTTCCGGGGAGGTTACCACCGACAGCAAGATTTAGCAGCAGATGAAAATTTTGATCGAAAGGAAAAGTAGTAGGTAAAGTCGTTGTGCGGGTATTCGCTACTCCGACATTGATACCATCCATTTGAAACTGGATACAGTTCTCATTCCAGAGCACCGTAAACACATGAAAATCATCGACAAAGGTACCCATACCAGCTTCCAGTTCAAGTCCCTGACTGTTGAATCTCCAGTAATCGTGGCCATAATGGATCGTACCGAACGTCCGCTGAGGCTCATGTCCTAAATATTCCATGATATCAATTTCTCCGCTACGAGGCCACCCACCGTAAAGCTCCTCGGTGGACAGCATCCATATCGCAGCCCACAAACCCTGGCCTATAGGCATTTTAGCCCTTACATCAATCCGCCCGTATTTCCAGTCTCCTTTATTTTTGGTAACCATCCGTGCAGAGGTATACTGATGCTCGCCCAGATAGAGTGGCGTCTCTTTTTCGGCTTTGATCACTAATTTTCCATCTGAAATAAATGCATTTTCCGGGCGATCAGTGTAGTATTCCAATTCATTATTTCCCCAGCCGCATAAGTTTTCACTGATCTGGCAACCATCTCCCAGATCGAATGACCATTTTGAATCGTCAATGTCTGCGCCTTCAAACTCATCACTCCAGACCAGCTCGTATTCCTCCAAAGAATTTTTAAATTGGCAGCCTCCCAATTCGTCCACATCTTTGCATCCTGGCATAAAAAAAATAGAGAGGAATAAAAACAGAATGAAAATTTGGTTATCTTTTTTCATAATTATGATTTATATTTCAAAAAAAGCGCAAAAGCAAATATAGTACGGCAATAGTTTTTATCATAATTTTATGGATACATCTTACTTACATCCTGCTTTTCATCAATTACATCACCACTACATCATTCCTTTTTAAAATATTCTATTATCTTCGAATAAACCTTTTAGCCTCAGATTATTGTAGCCTACTTAGCAATCCTGCTAAACTACTTCTTTTGGATAATTCTTTTAACTACCTTTGAAAAAACAAACTTCGGATTCGCGTGAAATACTCTATTCTTATAATCTCTTTGCTGCTTTTCAGCCTGCCTTCCCTAAAAGCGCAGGCCGAGCCTTTTGGTTCTCCTTCCATCACCAACTTCTCCCGATCCGATTATCAAGCGGGGACACAAAATTGGGCCATCCTGCAGGACAAAAGAGGGATTGTTTATTTTGCAAATAATAAGGGCTTACTGGAATTTGACGGAACAAACTGGCAGACCTTCCCTTTACCTAATGCTACTATAGCAAGATCATTATCCTTTGATACTGATGGAAGACTCTATATTGGAGCCCAAAGTGAAATGGGTTATTTGGAACCCAATGAAGAAGGTAAAAACATTTTTAAATCCTTAGCTCACCTTATTCCCGAGGAATTGCAAGGCTTTGAGGATATATGGAAAATTTTTATCGAGGAGGAAAGTATTTTGTTTTGTTCGGAAAAAGCAGTATTCCGGTTAAAAGGAGAAGACATAGCGGTAATTAGTCCTGGGGAGAGTCGATTCGATAATTTTTTCCAACTAGCGGATAAAATTTTTATACTGGATAAAGAAAAAGGCTTGTTTTCATTGGTAGGAGATCAATTGATCCCCTATCCTGATGGCGTCCTATTTAAAGACCAACGAATAATAGCGATTCTTCCGCATGAAGAAAATCAATCCCTTATTGTTACGGTCACTAAGGGACTCTTTTTGATGGACGAATCAGGTATTCGCCCCTGGCAAACGGAGGCTTCCAGCTTCCTTAGTGCTTATCAGCCTTATTGCGGGATACAACTCACAGATGGTCGATATGCAATTGGCACTTCTCAAAACGGTTTAATAATTATAGATCGGGAAGGCATCCCGGTGATGCACTTGAATCACGAAAACGGACTTCAAAACAACACCATACTGAGCATTTATCAAGACATTCAACAAAACCTTTGGCTGGGGCTTGATAACGGAATTGATTATGCCATCATCAACTCCCCTTTTTCAACCATTCGGTCGGTTGAAGGAATAGAAGGCACCGGGTATACTTCGATTATTCACCAAAATAATTTATACCTGGGTACCAATCAAGGCTTGTTTTATACTCCCTGGACCGCTAAAAGTAAAGGACTAGCAGCAGAGAAATTCAAACCGGTGGAAAATACAATTGGGCAGATTTGGAGTTTAAACAAACTGGGTAATGAGGTAATTGTCGGTCAGCATAAAGGTGCTTTTTATCTTAAAGAAAACGAAGCTATTCCCTTTTCAGCTACACAGGGAGCCTGGAAATTTATGGCGCTAAATGCACACCCGGGTTATGCTATTGGGGGTACTTACTCCGGAATACTCCTCTATAAAAATCAGAATGCGGATTTAACTGGCGATAATACACCTGATTGGAAAATGATCCGAAAATTGGATGGTTTTAATGAGTCGGCAAGGGTATTCGAAGAAGATGAAGAGGGTAATATCTGGATCTCCCATGCCTATAAAGGGCTCTTCAAGGTTGAACTTTCTGACGATTTGATGTCTATAAAAAAAACAAGCACTTATAATTCTTCAAATGGATTACCGGTCGACCTTTTCATCAATGTATCTAAAATCAGGAAGGAATTAATTTTCACTACTCCAAAAGGTATTTTTAAGTATAAAAAAGAAGAAGATCGTTTTGTAGAACATGAAGAATTTACAGAATTTTTTGGTACTAATAAAGAGGTACACTACCTTAAAGAAGATGAGCTAGGGAATATTTGGTTTGCAGTTAATGATGATTTCGGTGTTTTAAACGTGCAGGAAAAAGGAGTCTTCAATAAAGTGGAACGCCTCTTTTTCAACCAGATACAAGAAGACCTAGTAGATGGCTTCGAGCATATTTATACTTATGACAAAAGCAATGTCTTCATCGGGACAGAAAAAGGATTTATTCATTATGACCCTTCAAAAAATAAGAATACTGCCTTCCCTTTTAAGATACTGATCCGAAAAGTCACTTCGATCACTGAAGGTGATTCAATTATGTATTGGGGAAATCAATTCAGAGATTCTTCGTCGGCTCCACTAGTCTTTAATTATAAAATGAATGATTTTCGCTTTGCTTTCTCCGCTCCTTATTATGAAAAGATAAATCATTTACACTATCGTTTCAAATTAGAAGGTTTTGAGGACTCCTGGTCAAAATGGACTTCAAAAACGGAAAAAGAGTACACCAACCTGACGGCAGGAGATTATCAGTTTAAAGTACAGGCTCGTAATGCCTATGGACAGATGAGCACTGAGGAGGCTTTTGCTTTTACTATTTTCCCTCCCTGGTATCTTTCTCTATATGCGAAGATTGCCTACTTCATTTTGGCAATTATTAGCTTGACAGGGCTCGTAAAATACGTCTCAAAAAAAGAGAAGAAGAAAACGGAAGTTTTCAAAATAGCACAGGCTGAAAAGATGGCGCGCAGGGAAGCGGAGTTCAAAAGGGAAGCTGAAAAATCGGAAGGAGAGATCATCACCTTACGTAATGAAAAATTACAAACAGACGTAGATCATAAAAATAGCCAACTCGCTTCGGCAACCATGCACTTAGTCCAGAAGAGTGAAATTTTGGTAAAAGTAAAGAATGAACTCAACAATTTATTGGCAAATGCTTCTATTGAAAACAAAAAGAAAATCCAACAAATTGGTAGAACGATAGAAGCAGATATACGACTGGATGATAACTGGGATCAATTTGAGTCCCATTTTGATCAGGTGCACGAAAATTTCTTCAAAAGATTGCGAAAAGAATACCCGGATCTGACGCCTAAGGATCAAAAATTGTGTGCTTATCTTCGTATGAATCTAACCACCAAGGAAGTTGCCCCTTTAATGAATATCTCCATCCGGGGTGTAGAAATCAGCAGGTACAGGTTGCGTAAGAAATTGAACATGGATCCAGATACGAATCTTGTATCTTTTATACTAAATATCTAAAACACAGGGGCGAACTCTAATTCGTGAAATTGGCGGAAATCTGTGTCTTTTTTTACGCCTATGGTAGTGTTTTTTAAAGGACACGGATTAGCGCGAATTACGCGAATTTTAAACGCTGGGGGTGAATCCTAATTCGTGTAATTGGCGGAAATCTGTGTCTTTTTTTACGCCTATGGTAGTGTTTTTTAGAGGACACGGATTAGCGAAAATCACACGAATTATATTGGTTCCAAAAAAGAAACCCGGATTCTGTAAAGTACAAAACCCGGGTTGTCTTATCTGGTTTTTAATTAAATGGCTCCTTCCTATCTAAGTGCCGCGTATTGAACGGTTTCTAATTTTTCGTAGTCAACTTTCAATCCATCCGTGTCTATAATGATAGGCAGCGTACAGGTCTTGGTTTCGTCCACGATAAGCAAAAAATAGGCTCCGTTTGGCACTTCACTAAGGTTGTACTTTCTTACGAACGTAGACGGAGTTGTCACATATTCGCTAAATATTACGGCTCCTTCTTTATCCTGAAATTTGACTTCAAATTCTTTCATCGTTAAGTCACTTGCGTCAAAGTTTATAATCTTGTCTC
>JBLHJZ010000132.1:0-9583 GCA_047619515.1 Saprospiraceae bacterium
AAATTTCAGCAGCCAGGCTACGAAGTATCCCCGTAGCTTCATCAGTCAATTTACCGTCTCGTAAAGAAACCAGTACCTCCGGGTTTTTCTGTTCCAGTGTAGTCAAGAATACATTCTCAAAATCTTTAACTTTCTCCACAGGCACTTTACTTAGTAGACCATTCGACCCAAGATAGATCATGGCTACTTGTTTTTCAACAGACATCGGAGAATATTGAGCTTGTTTCAAAATCTCCACGTTTCGTTTACCTTTTTCAAGGATAGCAGTAGTCGCTGCATCCAAATCAGAACCGAATTTTGAAAATGCTTCCAACTCTCTATATTGTGCCTGGTCTAATTTCAAAGTACCGGCCACTTTCTTCATTGATTTGATCTGCGCATTACCACCCACTCGTGATACAGAGATACCTACGTTAATCGCTGGACGTACCCCTGCGTTAAAGAGATTAGACTCCAGGAAAATCTGCCCATCTGTAATAGAAATTACGTTAGTCGGAATATAAGCAGATACGTCACCCGCTTGTGTTTCGATGATAGGCAATGCCGTCAAGGAACCTCCACCTTTTACAAGACCTGCAGCTTTCAATGATTCCGGAAGATCGTTCATATTATTAGCAATCTCATCATTATTGATGATTTTCGCTGCACGCTCTAATAAACGAGAGTGAAGGTAGAATACATCACCAGGATAAGCTTCCCGTCCCGGAGGACGACGCAATAACAAGGAAACCTCTCGGTATGCCACTGCTTGTTTTGACAAGTCATCATAAATAATCAAAGCAGGACGTCCGGTATCACGGAAAAACTCCCCGATGGAAGCACCCGCAAACGGAGCGTAATATTGCAATGGTGCAGGATCAGCTGCAGAAGAAGCAACGATCGTGGTATAAGCCATTGCGCCGTTTTCTTCCAATACTTTCGCTACCTGAGCAACAGTGGATGACTTTTGACCTGAAGCTACATAGATACAGTATACAGGTTCTCCTTTATCGAAAAATTCTTTTTGGTTGATAATCGTATCCACCGCGATCGCTGTTTTACCAGTCTGACGGTCACCAATAATCAACTCTCTCTGCCCACGACCAATCGGAATCATTGCATCAATCGCTTTGATACCGGTCTGAAGTGGTTCTGATACCGGTTGTCGGAAGATAACACCAGGTGCTTTACGCTCTAATGGCATTGTATACTTTGTACCGCCGATTGGCCCTTTTCCATCAATCGGAATACCCAGTGGATTTACCACTCGTCCGATTATTTCCTCTCCAACTTCAATAGAGGCAATCTTTCCAGAACGACGAACGGTCGCCCCTTCCTTGATACCCGCACTATCTCCCAAAAGTACTACTCCGACGTTATCTTCTTCAAGGTTCAATACAATGGCCTGAACACCAGTTTCGAATTCTACCAACTCACCAGCTTGTGCCTGAGTCAATCCGTAAACAAGAGCGATACCATCTCCTACCTGGAGTACGCTACCCACTTCTTCGAGTTCAGCGGCTGTTTTGAAGCCAGAAAGTTGTTGTTTTAATATTGCTGATATTTCATCAGGTTTGACGTCAACCATGTTTGTGAAATTTTATATTATATTAAGTAAAGCCCAAAAATTATTTTACGTAATCCGTTTTGGCAAACTCTTTTTTGAGTTGTTCCAATTTATGTGCAACGCTGGCGTCATATAGCCGGTCGCCGAAATCCAGTACAAATCCTCCAAGGATGTCCGGATTTATCTTCGTTAATAGTTCAACATGATCATCGGTAGCTTCGCTGGCAACGAGCTTCTGCTTAATTTTAGACACAGACTCTGCACCTAATGCTGTCGCAGTAATCAAAGTCACCGTAGAGATATGTTTCAATTTTTTGTATTGCGCGATAAATTCGTTAGCGATTTCCGGCAAATACATCTCTCTGCTTTTAGTCAAAATAATTTTAAAAAATGCAGTGGTCATTTCCGTTTGTTTACCTTCGAATAAAGCGTCGAATACCTTTTGCTTCTTGGAAACATTGATAATGGGACTCTTCAACATAAGATAGAGATCCCGATTTTCAGTTGCCTTTTGAAAAGACTTGATATCCTTCAGCACCTCTTCTAGCTCTCCTCTATCAACAGCGAGGTCAATCAGAGATTTGGCGTATCGGGAAGCGATTCTTATTACAGACATACTATATTAATTAGGAATGAGGAATGAGGAATATCTCGATTCACTTTCTTTCTCAATTTTAATTCAATTTAATTTCGTCGATGAGGCTATTTGCATATTTCTCCTGCTCGCTATCTCCGGTCAATTGTCTCTTGATCACTTTTTCTGCGATTGCCAGAGCCATCATACCTGCCTGATTTTTAACATCCAGTAAGGCCGCATTTTTTTGGTTTTCGATCTCTGCTATAGCATTTGTAACGATACGCTGTGCTTCTTCTTTAGCCTTTGTCTTAGCTTCATTAATGATAGAATCTTTAGCCGCTTTAGCTTCCTTAAGAATTTTGGAACGCTCTTCTCTTGCTTCGGTCAGGATCGCTTCATTTTCAGACTTGAGCGTAGCCATTTCTTCCCGGGCTTTTTTTGCTTCGTCCAATGCTTGCTGGATATCAGCTGAACGTTTTTTCAGTGCATCTTTGATAGGCGTAAAAGCAAAACGGCTCATCATGAACCAAAAAAGAAGAAATATAAATGTAGTCCAGAACAATAACCCGAAATCAGGTTTTATTGGAGAAAAATCTGCTAAAAAAATGATATCCATTATAAAATTCTTTTAAATTAATTTTGATTAAAACAACATTAAATTGATTCCGCAGACCAATCGTCGCGGAATCAATTTTAATTTTACTGCGCTTAAGCTGGATTAGCTACCAAGAATGATAACACAATAGCAATCAAAGCTGCTCCCTCAACAAGGGCTGCCATCAAGATCATATTCGAACGAATATCACCTACTGCTTCTGGCTGACGAGCAATGGCTTCCATTGCTTTAGCACCAATATTTCCGATACCGATACCAGCACCGATTACTGCCAAACCCATTCCTAAAGCTGCGATAGAACCTACCATAGTTTAAAATTTATGTTTATAAAAAATTAATGATGTGCTTCTTCTGTTGCGGCTCCAATATAGGAAGCCGTCAATATTGTAAATACGAATGCTTGAATAAATGCAACTAATAACTCAATTGCCATCATAAATAATGTCAAGAGTGTAGAAGGAAGTACAGTAATTAAACTTGGAACTGTATTTCCCTGACCAAAATAAAAGATCAATCCTACAAAAATAACCATCACCATATGCCCTGCTGTAATGTTTGCGAACAAACGAAGCATCAAGGTTATAGGCTTGATAAACAAGCCCAATATCTCTACCGGTGTTAGTATCAATATTTTGAGTATAGCGGGTACTCCTGGCATCCATAAAGTATGTCCCCAATAATGTTTATTCCCGTTGAATGTGGTAACCAGAAAAGCAATAATTGCTAAAACGGCTGTTACTGCTAAATTACCGGAAACATTGGATCCGCCAAAGAATGGAATTTGTCCAAAAAGGTTTAGTCCAAGAATAAAGAAAAACAAAGTCATTAATAAAGGAAGGAACTTTTCCCATTTTTTTCCTAAAAAGGGTTTTGCAACTTCATCCTGTATGAAAACAAATATTGTCTCCATAAGACCTTGCAGGCCCGATGGTGCCTGCCCTTCTTTCCTTTGGTATGTTTTCGCTACTGAGCGGAAAAGTAAAAACAATATCAGACAAACCAACATCATTGTAACTACATTTTTAGTCATAGAAAAATCATAAAAACTAGTGATTCCTCCTCCAAAAACACCTCCGTCGGCTGTACTGCTTTTATCTAGCTTATATATATTCTCGTGATGGTTCAAGTAATCTACATCTTTTCCCTCTTCTGATTTCGTTGAAAAATCATGATGAGGATCATGAAGTGTCAATTCAGTTCCATGAAAGTCAACTACACGTTTTACTCTACTATGATGTAGCACATAACCATCTACTATTTTACTTCCGTTTCCATGTGCGTCTATGGGCGAAAAATCAGATGATAAAAAAACAGACCATCCATGATCTGGTGCATATAGGAAGCAAGGTAAAGGAATACTAATTGGGCCTATACTATAGACATTAGCATCAGCAATATGATGAAATGCTGCCTCCCCAGGATCAAAGTCTACCGCAGCCCCCTCATCACTAGCAAGTAATTGAAAAGAAAGTCCAAAAAAACAGCAAAAAATTAATAAGAAGTTCTTCATTTTATACTCAATATTTGTACTTCAAAATTCATGTTCCTACAAAAGAGCCGCAAAGGTAGCCATAATAGCTAGTTTTTGAAAGCCAAATATTATTTTTTTTGCATTGATTTGACAATTTTTTTGGACTTGTTTAAATCAGCCTTTTTTACATCAAACCAAACATTCTACGGTATTTACCCTCTCAAACACTCCAATCAGGACACCTTTTGGATTCTTTACTTTAATAACATTTGGTTGAATCGGAATTTTCCGAAAGCATAGGGATTTGACGATTAGAAAGGAGTCAGGTGGTCAGGTGGTCAGGTGGCAGCGGCTTTGACATCTTGACTACTTGACTACTTGACTTTTTGGTTGTTTTTTTCAAATATAAAAAGCGCTGACCGAAGTATCCGATCAACGCTTTTTACTAATTATTTCTGCTACTATTATCGTGCAAAAGTAACCGCCCGCTTTTCACGGATCACCGTTACTTTTACCTGACCAGGGTATTGCATCTCATCCTGAATCTTTTGAGAGATCATAAAGGATAGATCATCTGCATACTGGTCGCTCACTTTTTCAGCTTCTACAATTACTCTCAGTTCTCGACCTGCCTGCATAGCGTAAGCTTTTTGTACGCCTTCGTGGGCCAGCGCCAATTCCTCCAGATCACCGATCCGCTTGAGGTAGCTTTCCAGTATCTCCCGACGTGCTCCTGGACGCGCTCCAGAAATCGCATCACAAGCCTGAACGATTGGGGAAATGATATTATTCATCTCGACTTCATCGTGGTGAGCGCCGACAGCATTACAAATCACAGCTTGCTCTTTATGCTTTTCACAGAGCTTCATACCAAGGATTGCGTGAGACATTTCTGTATCTTCTTCCGACACTTTTCCGATATCGTGTAAAAGTCCTGCTCGTTTTGCCATTTTTACCTGTTTAGGATTCAAGCCTAATTCAGCTGCCATGGTTGCACAAAGGTGTGCCGTCTCGATGGAGTGCTTCAATAAATTTTGACCATAAGAAGAACGGAATCTCATACGGCCTACCATTTTGACCAGGTAAGGATCTAATCCATGAATGTCTAATTCGATAACGGTACGCTCTCCGATTTCGATGATTTGTTCATCCAGTTGCTTACGGGTCTTCGCCACTACTTCTTCTATACGAGCCGGGTGGATACGTCCATCAGCTACCAAACGCTTTAGCGATAAACGGCAAACCTCTCTACGAATAGGGTCAAAGCTTGAAATCACAATAGCTTCCGGTGTATCATCTACTACGATCTCTGCGCCGGTCGCTGCTTCCAAAGCCCGGATATTCCGTCCTTCCCGACCGATGATCTGGCCTTTAAGGTCGTCCGAATCTAGTTGAAAAACAGATACCGTATTTTCGATCGTATATTCTGCGCACATTCTCTGGATAGATTGAATGACAATCTTTTTAGCTTCTTTGTTGGCGGTGAGCTTAGCTTGCTCAATGGCATCTTTGATGAGCGCCATTGAATCTGTTTGGGCTTTTCCTTTTACAGCTTCCAGCAATTGTTCTTTGGCATCTGCTTCACTCAGTTTGGCAACGACTTCTAGCGCCTTGATGTGTTTCTCGTTAGCGGCTTCCAACTCTTCTTTCTTCTTCGCAACGACCCGCATCTGAACTTCCAGGTTCTCGCGGATAGTTTTGATTTCCGCTTCTAATTGTTCCATGTCTGCTTTTCGGGCATTCAGCTTTTCTTCCTTGGATCCAAACTTCGCTTCCTTTTGTCTCAACTCATTTTCGAGGCCAACGACCTCCATTTCTCTTTCCTTGATTTCTACTTTATGGGTAGATCTGTAATTTTCAAATTCAGATTTCATTTGTGAGAAACGATCTTTAGCTTCCTGAATTTTCTTTTGTTTGATCGCTTCGTTCTTACTGTCTGCTCTTCCAACGATTCGCTCCGCTTTGGTGGTTGCTTCATCTGTAATTCTGCTGGCCGTTAATCTCGCCTCTTTGACTACCAGGTCAGCTTTGGTATTCATCTCTTCTATTTTTGATTGGTTAGACTTACCAAGCATCGATTTTACGACAATGACTGCGACAATGGCTCCCAACACCAGTCCACCAATTATCCCGAATATTAAATCCATAATCTATGTATTTAAACTTTTAAATAAATAAGGTTTAACACTGATCGAGAGTTGTTTTTATACAAACTCTAAATCAACAGGCTAAAAAGCCCAATACCTGACTGAACAGGTTATATAAGAATGGAATTAAAAGGATGGCTTGATTACTTCAAGAGGTGATCAAGAAGTTCGTCTAGTTGATTGATTTTGTCAGATATGACCGGATCAAAGCTGGGAGCGTCATTATTACCTGTTTTAGATTTATGTAAATCTACTGCATAGGTTAATAAGGACATAGACAAACAATCCTGTTTGTCTTTTTTGTTATAGGTGAGTTGAAAACGATTGACTTTTTCATTGACATCTTTCACGATTTGACGAATAGCATCCTCATCCCCCACTTTTACCTTGAGGGGATATGGCCGCCCTGCTATTAAAACCGTTATGTTAGTCATGTCTTTCTCCTCCATGCTCAATTATTTTGCAACCACTCAATACATTTATCAATTTCGCTAATGTATTGATCGATCTCCTTCCTCAGCTTTTTAGAATAATCCGGGTTAGTATCTCTTTTAGAATCAAGAGCAACTTTAGACCTTACCACTTTTTCTTCCATTTGTCCGAGCTTGTCAGTATTTTGTAACAGCTCAGAGTTCAACTTTTTATTTTCTAATAAAAGCGTACTATTTTCATTTTGCAGACGCTCCAGCCTCAAAGCTAGTTGTCTGACTTTTAATTCTATATTATTTAGTTTGTCTGTTAGCGATTGTAAAACCATTATAAAAGGGGCGCTTTTCAGGGTTTAACGCCGAATCACGGCGCCAAGTTTCCCTTCGTAAGTTTGAATTAGTTGATTCATTATTTTTTCCACCTCTTTATCTTTCAATGTCTTCGCGGAATCTTCAAAAACAAAGCTTACTGCATAGGATTTTTTATTTTCTCCAAGCTGCTCTTTGTTTTCATATACATCAAAAAGGTTGACTTCTTTCAGTATATTTTTGCCTGTCTTATGAGCAACATCTGCAATATCCTGAAAATTAACCAAATTATCAATAACTAAAGCTAAATCTCTTCGAACAGAAGGATATTTGGTTAACTCTTTAAACTCCACTTTGTGTTTTTTAAGCCCCTGTATTATATTATCCCACTGGAATTCTGCATAAAACACTGCTTTTTTAATATCCATTTTTCTGAGTACTCCTTTCTGCACCATTCCAAAGCTAACCAATTCTTTTGGCCCCTGGTGATATTTCAATCCAAATCCAAATAAATCGTCCTTAATAGCACTTTGTTGATAACGTCCCAAACCTAATCGAGCCAGGACATTTTGAACATAGGCTTTTAAAGTGTAATAATCTACCTGGGCTTTATCATCACTCAGCCAGCTTTCATCCGATTTCCCTCCAGTAATGAAAAGACTATAGTGAGAATGCTCTTTGAATTCATCTCCTACTTTCTCATAGGATTTTCCGTACTCAAATAGCTTCAAATCTGCATTTTGACGGTTTTGATTATGAAGTATTGCCTCCAGCCCGCTGAAAAGCATGGTTGGTCTCATCACATCTAAATGACTATTGGAGGTATTATTTACAAAAACCAGTTTTTCTTCCGGGACAGGCAAGATCTCTCTAAAGTACTTTGACTCCGTTAACGAAACAGCCATAATCTCATTAAACCCTGCACTTGACAAAAAATCGCTTATTGTATTTCTTAGCTTATGCTGATCCGGTTTTTCGCCAATGACAAGCGTACTTTTTAGCTGATTGGTAAACGGCACCTTATTAAACCCATAGATGCGAAGTACTTCTTCGATGACATCTACTTCCCTAATCACGTCCGCTTTGTTAGTGGGAATGTTAATGGTTAATCTTTCAACACTTTCTTTAATAATATCCATTTCCAGTGCCACAAAAATTTCTTTTACCTTTTCGACAGGAATCTCTACACCGATCAAACGATTTATCTGGGCAAAGCGAACCTCAATTTGCTTTTTTTCAATTTTATTGGGGTATAAATCAATTATATCAGAGGCTATCTCCCCACCTGCCAATTCCTGAAACAATAAGGCGGCACGTTTTAGTGCATACCGTGTAATATTAGGATCACTGCCTTTTTCGAAACACATAGCGGCATCGGTACGCAGGTTATGGCCCATGCTTGATCGTCGAATCCATTTGGCATTGAAGTGAGCTGATTCTAGAAAGATATTTTTGGTGCTTTCCGTAACACCTGAACTGATGCCACCAAACACTCCCGCGATACACATACCGTTGGATTCCCCATCACAAATCATCAGATCCGTGCCAGTCAATTTTCGATCAACTTCATCCAGGGTTTTAAAAGTAGCGCCTTCGTCCAGGGTTTTTATAATAACCTTAGCCCCTTTTATCTGATCCGCATCAAAGGCATGAAGTGGTTGCCCGAGCTCATGCAAGACAAAGTTAGTGGCATCTACTATATTATTGATTGGTCGCAGCCCTATAGCTGTCAACCTGTTTTTGAGCCAATCCGGGGATTCTTTAACCGTAATGCCTTTGATAGCAACACCAGAATATCTTGGACAGGCATCTACGTTTTCGACCACTACCTCGATAGTAAGATCCGTACTATCCGTTTTAAACCCGGAGACATCTGGCGCTTTTACCGTTCCACTGTGTCCATGATTAATTTTTAAGGCAGCAGCCAGATCTTTGGCAACACCAAGATGTGAGGTAGCATCCGAGCGGTTTGGCGTCAAGCCAATTTCGTAAACTACATCATTCTCTATTTTATAATATTTGCTAGCTTCCAAACCTACTTTTGCGTCTTCCGGAAGTACGATGATACCGCTGTGATCATTCCCTAATCCAAGTTCATCTTCCGCACAGATCATTCCCTCGGAAACTTCGCCTCTGATTTTTCCTTTTTTGATTTTAAAATCTCTGCCTTCCGCATCATATAATACCGTACCTATAGTAGCGACCACTACTTTTTGACCAGCAGCCACATTAGGGGCACCGCATACGATCTGTAGATTTTCTTCCGCTCCGACATCCACTTTGGTTAGTGATAATTTATCTGCACCTGGGTGTTTTCCACATTCTTTGACATAGCCAATGACAAGGCCCCGGAGTCCACCCTTTATACTTTCGATCTCCTCCATTCCTTCTACTTCCAGGCCTATTGCTGTCAACAACTCTGAGGTCTCATCAGGGTTTATATCAATATCGAGGTAGTCTTTCAACCAGTTTAAAGAAACTTTCATTAT